>CALCXL010000028.1 GCA_937907595.1 uncultured Pseudomonadota bacterium | reverse complement strand
TCGCTGTGCGCCAGGATCGCGCGCGCCAGGCTGTAGAGCGAGTCGACCGAGTCGATCAGCCCCTGGCCCAACGCGTCGTGCAGGGCCAGCCACTCCTGGGTGCCGGCGGGCACACCCTGGCGGCGAAGCTCGAAGAGGAAGTCGACGAACACGTCAGCTCCAGGCGATGCGCTTCCGCGCCACGTCCAGATCCTGCTCCTGCTTGATCAGGGTGCCCAGGAAGGGGACGGCCGCGGCGACCTTGGCGGCCGGCACGCCGCCGCGCATCAGGACGAAGAGCCAGTCGATGAGCTCGCTGGTGCTGGGCTTCTTGCGCAGGCCCTGGATCCGCCGCACCTCGTAGAAGCGCAGGATGGCGGCCTCGAGCAGCGCCGCCTCCACGTCGGGGTAGTGGACCGCGACGATCTCCTCCATCAGCTCGCGGTCGGGGAACGCGATGTAGTGGAAGACGCAGCGGCGCAGGAAGGCGTCGGGCAGCTCCTTCTCCGCGTTGGAGCTGATGATGACGATGGGGCGGTGCACCGCGCTCACCGTCTCGTCCAGCTCGGGGATGTGGAAGGACATGGCGTCGATCTCGTGCAGGAGATCGTTCGGGAACTCCACGTCGGCCTTGTCGATCTCGTCGATGAGCAGCACCACGCGCTCCTCGGAGCGAAAGGCCCGGCCGACGACGCCCATGTTGATGTACTCGCGGATGTTGCCCACGTCGCCGCCGCCGAAGCGCGAGTCGTTGAGCCGCCGCACGACGTCGTAGTGGTACAGGCCGTCCTGCGCCTTCGTCGTGGACTTCACGTGCCAGGTCAGCAGCGGCATGCCGAGCGCTTCGGACACCGCGCGGGCCAGCAGGGTCTTGCCCGTGCCCGGCTCGCCCTTGACCAGCAGGGGGCGGTGGAGGGCGATGGCCGCGTTGACGTCGCGCACCAGCGCGGGGTTGGCGATGTAGGACGAGGTGGACGAGAAGGCGTCGAAGGGGAGAGTCATGGCGGGGGCAATGTAGGGGCGTCGGCGGCCGATCGCGAGGGGAGAACCAAGATGCGGCCCCAGGCACCCCTCCCCTGCCGATCAGAGCCCGGACAGCTCCACGAGCCACAGGCTCAGCGGTTCGTACCAGGTGATCAACAGCAGCGCGCCCAACAGCAGCAGCAGGAAGGGCAGCGTCGCCCGGAAGATCTCCGCGACGGGCCGGCGGAAGAAGGCCGAGGAGATGAAGAGGTTGATGCCGAAGGGCGGCGTCGCGAAGCCCAACTCCAGGTTGACCACCATCACGATGCCCAGGTGCACCAGATCCACGCCGAAGGCCTGGGCGATGGGCACGACCAGGGGCGTCATCACCACGATGGCCGAGAAGATGTCCATCACGCAGCCGACGGCGAGCAGCAGCACGTTGAGGGCCAGCAGGAAGCCCAGCTTGGTGGTGACGACCTGCTGGATGGCCTCGGTGGCCTTCATCGGCACCTGCTCGTAGGTCAGGAAGGCCGACAGGGCCAGGGCCATGAGCAGGATCACCAGGATGCTGCCCACCAGCATCATGGTGTCGGTGGTGATCCCCGGCAGGTCGCGCAGGCGCACCTCCTTGTGGATGGAGACCTCCACCACCACGGCGTAGACCACGGCCAGGACGCTGGCCTCCGCGGCGGTGATGAAGCCGCCGTAGATCCCCCCCAGCAGCAGCACCGGCAGGGCCAGGGCGAGTACGCCGTCCTTCAGGGCCACCGTGAACTCGGCGCGGTCGAAGGCCTGGCGGGGCAGGCGCATGCCCCGGGCGGCGGAGTAGATGCCCAGGACGCCCATGGTCAGCAGGGCGGGCACGACGCCGGCCACGAACAGCTTGTTGATGTCCGCGCCGGAGACCACCCCGTAGATGATCAGCGGCAGCGAGGGCGGGGCGAGGATGCCGATGGCGCCGCAGGACGTGAGCAGGCCCAGGGAGAATGGCTTGCCGTAGTCCTTCTCCAGGGCCGGGGCCAGGAAGCCGCCGATGGCGATGATCGTCACGGCCGAGCTCCCGCTGAGCGCCGCGAAGACCGCGCAGGCCAGGATCGTGCTCAGGGCGAGGCCGCCGGGCATCCAGCCGAGCCCCGCGCGCATCACCCGCACCAGGCGGGCCGAGATGCCGCCGGCGGTCATGATCGCCCCGGCCAGGGTGAACAGGGGGATGGCGAGGAGCACCGGAGACTGCGTGATCTGCAGCATCTCCAGCAGGACCTGGGCGCCGGCCCCGAAGTCGAAGGCCCAGCCCGCGTCGCGCACCACGGCGAAGGAGATCACCGCCAGCACGGCCAGGGTCGCGTACAGCGCCTCCCCCAGCAGGGCCAGCAACACGAACACCGCCGGCAGGGCCGCGGACACGCCGAACTGCAGGTAGAGGGCGCCGCCCGCGACGATCGTGCCGGCCAGGGCGGGGCCGACCTGGGCCCAGCGGGTCCGTTCGCCGAAGCGGTCCTTCAGGGCGAGGGCTGCGTCCATGTCAGTACAGCCGGCCTTCGCTGGACGGCCCCGCCAGGTAGTCGAAGTCGCCGCTGCGCAGCCCGGCAAGGTCCTCGCCGATGCCGATGAGCAGGCGCCAGGACATCACCGCCAGGGACAGGGGGATGACCGTCACCGCGATCCACTCGGGGATGCCCAGGACCGCGGACTTGTCGCCCATGTCCCGCTGGAGGTTCACGAAGGTCCAGCCCGTGCGCGCCAGGTAGGCCAGCACGACCATCGCCACGCCCTGGGTCACCAGGTTGAACGCGGCCTTGGTGGCCGGCGTGATGGCGCGGTCCAGCAGGTCGATGGTGATGTGCCGGCGCTCGCGGGTGGCCAGGGACGCGCCGAAGAAGGCGAGCCACATCACCAGCACCCGGACGATCTCGTGGCCCCAGGGCAGCCCACCCTGCCCGCCGATCCGCATCAGGATCTGCGTCAAGGGCAGGCCGACGAGCACGGCGACGATCAGCACGACGACGACCTTCTCCACCGCCGCCACGCCGCGATCGATCCGATGAAGCAGGGCGAGCATCAGGGGCGGGCCCGGTACTCCGCCAGCGCCTTGTAGACCTGGTCGAGCATGGCCTGGGGGAAGTCACCGCGCTTGACCATGGCGGCGTGGGCCGGTCGGGTGGCTGCGGCGAAGGCCTCGCGCTCGGCCTCCGTCCAGCGGCGCACGGCGATGTCGTTCTCCGCGAAGCCCTCGAACAGCTCGGCGTCCAGGCCGCGCACCGCCTGACGCAGGGTCGGCGTCATCTCCGCGGCGTAGCCCACCACCAGGGTCTGCAGGTCCGGGGGCAGCCCGTCCCAGAAGCGCTTGCTGAACACGACGACCGCGGGCTGGTACATGTGGTCGCTGTCGGCCCAATGCTTCGTGTAGGCGAACCACTGCGCCGCGGTGGCGAAGATGGGCGAGGACGCGTAGGTGTCCACCAGCCCGGTCTGCATGCCGCCCAGGATCTCCGGGATCGGCAGGGGGGTGGGCTTGACGCCGATGGCGTCGTACATCGTCAGCTGCACCGCCGACTCCTGCATGGCCACCTTCGTTCCGCCGAAGCTGCCCGCGCCGGTGATCTCCTTCTGCCCGCCGAAGTCCAGCCAGCCGTTCTCACCCCAGATCCACAGCTTGAGGTCCTTGGCCTCCATGGCCACCTCCAGCTGCGGGCCCAGCACCTTGTCGATGATGTAGTCGGCCTCTTCCTTCGTCTTGAACAGCCCCGGGAGCTCCAGGATCTGCAGCTCGGGCACCATGGTGGAGACGCCGCCGGTGCTGAACCCGCCCATGTTGAGCTGGCCGAAGCGCATCTTCTGCAGCATGGCCTTCTCGTCGCCCAGGGCGCCGTTGAGGTAGGCCGTGACCTTGACCCGGCCCGCGCTGTCCTTCTCGATCCGCTCCTTGAAGTCCCAGAGCACCTGGGACCAGGGGGTGTCGTCCGGCGCGATCGTGCCGAACTTGATCTCGTAGACTTTTTCGCCGGCGTGGGCGGGCAGGGCGACGAGCAGCAGGGCGAGGGCGCCCAGGGACGCGAGCAAGCGGGGCATGGCGATCTCCGGAAGGTGCAGGGGCCGGGAGTTAGGACCCTACTCGGGCAGGATGCGGTCGAGGTCGGCCAGCTTGCGCTCGGCGTCCCAGCGCGCCACGAGGAGCTCGAAGTAGAAAGGATCCGACTCCGGCGGCAGGGGCTGGGCCAGGACCTCGGCCATCAGGCTTTGGTACCGCGCCCGGTCCCGGTGGTGCGTGGCCAGGTAGTCGGCCTCCGTGATCTGGTTCTCCATGTGTCGCGGCGCGATCTCCCGGGCGCGCAGGGCGTGGGCCTCCGCCCGCTCGATGTCCTGGCCGGCGAAGGGCGGCAGCGCGGCGAAGAAGGCGCTGAAGAAGCGGTGCACCGCGGCCTCGTAGTAGTCCTCGCTCAGGCCGTGGCAGTGCTCCATGGCCGCACGGACCTTCGGGATGTCCAGGGCGACCCGCAGGATCCCCTTCATCTCCCCCCAGCGCGACCAGTTGAGGGCGGCCCAGTACAGGGGACCGACGTCCTCGGCCTCCAGCAGGGGGATGGCGTCCTTGAGCTTCGTGCCCTCGTCCCGGGCGGCGGCGAAGGCGGCGTTGCGGCGCAGGGCGGCGAGGGCGTGGTCCCGACCGAGCAGGTAGGTGGCCATGCGCTCGGCCTTGGGGGCCTCCGCCTCGTAGTAGTAGGCGCGGCCGTAGTACAGGATGGCCAGGCGGGTGCGGATGGCGGGGCCGTCGGCGCGGGCGGGGTCCCCGACCAGGGCGGCCTCGTAGGCGGCGATGGCGGCGTCGGTCTGTTCCCGGACGTGGCGCTGCAGGTAGGCGGCGTCGCCGGCCGCGACCGTGGTGGGGGCGACCGGCGGCTGGCGCGTCACGGCTCCGGCCACGTCCCCCGAGGTGTTGGCGTCCTTCTTGGGCCCGCAGGCGGCGAGGGCCAGGCAGAGGAGGACCAAGGCGACGCGCGCGTGTACGTGAGGGATCATCGATTCTCCTAGGAGCAGTCAGCGTCGCCGGGCTGCACCGGCACGTCCCAGGATCCGCTGACGCGTTCGCTGGCGTTGCCCTCCTGGTCTTCGATGTAGGCCTCCCAGGTGGAGGCGGCCCCGCGGCCCCAGCGGGCGCAGGAGAAGCGGACGTCCAGGCGCCCTCCGCTGGTCACCGTCTGCTCGACCGTGGCGCAGTTGAAGGGGTTGCCGTCGAGGGCGATGCAGTAGCGCGGCAGGGCCAGGTCGCCGTCGGGGTCGCTCATGGTCAGCCGGAACTCGACCGCGAAGGCGAAGACGTTCTGCTCGCCGCAGGCCACCTCGGAGATCGGAACCTCGCAGACGTCGACCTGGTCCAGGCTGGGCGGCTCGCCCACCGGGGTGGAGTCGTCGTCGTCCGCCACCACGCTGTCGTCGTCGTCGCCCACGGGGCAGCCGAGCAGGGGCAGCAGGAGGGCCAGGATCAGCCAGGGGGTCGCACGCATCGGTCCTCCCGGGGCGCAGGCGGGTGGTGCCCGGGGCGGGGGTCGAACCCGCACCACGGGGATTTTAAGTCCCCTGCCTCTGCCAATTGGGCCACCCGGGCACGGCCGGGAGCGCCGCGAAGATGCCGCAGGCACCGGATCGTGTCAATGAAAGCGCCGCTGCGGTGAATTGACAGGCGATCTGTGGCACAACTACGATTCATGCGGGAGGCCAAACCGTCGACAGGACGGTTGGTGTGCCGGTCGCTGGACGACTTCACGTCCGGCCCGAGGGGAGTCCATGGGAAAGATCATCGGCATCGACCTGGGCACGACCAACTCGGTCGCCTGCTACATCGAGCATGGAGAGCCTCGGGTCATCATCAACGAAGAAGGCGGGCGCCTGACGCCCTCCGTCGTGGGCTTCTCGAAAGAGGGCGAGCGCTTCGTCGGTGACATCGCGAAGCGCCAGATGCTGATGTACCCGGAGAACACCGTCTCCTCCATCAAGCGCTTCATCGGCCGCACCTGGGACGAGGCGAAGCGGGACGTCGACCTGGTGGGTTACACCCTCGAAGAGAGCGACGACGGCCGCGTGAACGTGCGGGTGGGCGACAAGACCTACAACCCGCAGCAGCTCTCCGCCTTCATCCTGCAGAAGATCAAGAAGGCCGCCGAGGACTTCCTGGGGGAGACCGTCGAAGAGGTCGTCATCACGGTGCCGGCCTACTTCAACGACCGGCAGCGCCAGGCGACCAAGGACGCCGGCCGCATCGCCGGGCTGGAGGTCCTGCGGATCATCAACGAGCCCACGGCGGCGGCCCTGGCCTACG
>CALCXL010000027.1 GCA_937907595.1 uncultured Pseudomonadota bacterium | reverse complement strand
TCCAGATCGGAGCCGTTGACCACGAAGGACGCGTGCAGGTCCAGATCGCCCGCCGACTGGAGCTCGCCGGGGCCGATCACGCCGTCGCCGTCGCCCACGCAGGCGGCGGCCGGGAGCTCCTCGGTGCCCCAGGTCCCGCGCTCCTCCAGCGGCTCCACCGGCGAGGCGCAGCCCACCGTCCACAGCAGGATCGCCGCCGTGAACGAGCGCGTGATTCCCTGCGTGAGCGGGCGGCGTCGAGCGATCACGCGGGCAGGTCCTCGCCGCGCAGGAAGCTCGCCATGCGGTCCCAGGTGGGGCGCAGGCGCGGGTCGAGGACGATGCTGAGGTGGGAGCCGGGCAGCTCCTCGAAGCGGGCGTCGCCGCCCACCCGATCGGTGAAGGGACGCGCGGTGTCCGCCGGCACGATCCAGTCGGCCTTCCCCGCCAGGTTCCAGGTGGGGCAGGTGATCGCGCCCAGGTCCACGGCCCGGCCGTCGATCATCGTCTCCCCCGCCAACAGCCGGCCGCTGTGAAAGACCTCGTCCACGTACTTGCGGAAGACCTCGGCGGGGATGTCGACGTTGTCGTTGGCCCACTTGTCGATGACGGCGAAGCGGTCCATCACGGCGTCGTCGGCAAGACCCTCCACGAACATCTTCCACTTCATCAGCTCGTACCAGGGCTTCAGGGCCAGGAAGGTGTAGCGGATGAGCTTGGCGGGCATGTGCCCGTGCTCGTCGACGATGGCGTCGATGTCGAAGACCGCGGGGTCCGTGGCCAGGGCGACCACCCCGCGCTCCGCCGGGGCGAAGGGGGCGGTCAGCAGCAGGAACCGGCTGACCCGATCGGGGTGCAGCGCGGCGTAGAGGGCGGCCAGGGTGCCGCCGATGCAGTGGCCGAAGAGCGCAACCTGCTCCCGGCCCGTGGCCTGCACCATGTGCTCCACGCAGCCGCCGATGCCGCGCTCGATGCAGTCGTCCAGGGTGGTGGCGTGATCGCCCTGCACCGCGCCGTTCCACTCGATCATCCACACGTCCAGGCCCTGCTCCAGCAGGTGCTGCACGAAGCTCCCGTCGCGGCAGAGATCCAGGATGTAGCTCTTGTTGATCACCGAGTAGACGATCAGCACCGGCGGCCGATCCCCGGCGTCGTCGTCCGGCGCGTCGTAGCGGTGAAGCTCGAACTGCCCGTGGCTCCACTGCAGGCTGCGCGGGGTGGGGGCGACAGCGACGCGATCGGGGTCGGCGTAGTACTCGGGCCCCAGCCGCGCCTTCACGGACAGGGCCTCCAGGAAGCGGCCGACCATGGCGCGCTGGCGATCGTCGGCCGCGCCCCGGTGGATGGCGTGCCAGGCCTCGGACAGGGGCCCGAAGTCGACGGTGAAGGCGCCGTCGGGCAGCACGTCCAGATCGCTCAGGTACTCGCCCCAGGCCGTCTCCCACAGGCCCTTGAGGCGCTCGGGGTCCGGCGCCTGCCGCTCGGAGCCGCTGACGAAGGACTGCAGGCGGCGGCCCATGCCCTCGGCCCAGGTGGCGGGACCGCGGCCGGGCTGATCGAAGGCCTTGCCGGCCCAGGCCCGGGCGATCTCCTCGGGCGCGCCGTCCATCCAGCCGCTCACCCAGCGGCCCCAGGCCTCGCCAACCTGCTCGGCGGCGGCGGCGGGATCGGCCGCGGTGGCGCCGGGCAGCGCCGCCCCCCAGAAGGCCTGCACGGCGTCCAGGCTGCCCTTCGCGGCGTCGGACCAGAGGGAGATCAGCTTGCGGGTGGGGTCCTCGGGCTCGCTCACGGGGTCCCTCCCTGGGGCGCTCACGACGTCGCTCCGGCCAGGTCGGCCAGGCGGCGCTTGTCGATCTTGCCGGTGGGGCCCGTCGGCAGCGCGGGCAGCACCGACACGCTGCGGGGCACCTTGTAGCCCGCGAGCTGTCCCCTGCAAAGCGCCCGGATCGCCGCCTCGTCCAGCGCGGAGGCCGATCGGAAGGAGAGGAAGGCGTGGCCGACCTCCCCCCACCGCTCGTCTGCGACGGGCACCACGGCGGCCTCGGCCACGCCGTCGATGCCGCAGAGCACGCGCTCCACCTCCGCGGGGTACACGTTCTCCCCCCCGCTGATGAACATCTCCTTGCGGCGGCCGACGCAGCGGAACCAGCCGGCCTCGTCCACAGCGAAGAGATCCCCGGTGCGGAACCAGCCGTCGGCCGTGAGCGCGGCGGCCGACGCAGCGGGCCGGCGCCAGTAGCCGGCGCAGACGGTGGGGCCGCTGAGCTGAAGCTCGCCGACCTGCCCGGGCGGCACGGGGCGATCCTCCTCGTCCACCACCCGCACCTGCAGGTGGGGGACCGGCACCCCCACGCTGCCGGGGCGACGGGCGCCGCCGCCGTCGGGCAGGGAGAAGCAGTTGGGTCCGACCTCCGTCAGGCCGTAGCCCTGCTTGAACTCGACGCCGCGGTCGAGCCAGGCGCGGTTCAGGGGCTCGGGACAGGGCGCGCCGCCGCTGATGGCGAAGCGCAGGCCCGCCAGGTCGGACCGGGCGAAGGCGGGGTGCTCGCGCATGCTCTGGTACATGGTGGGCACGCCGAAGAGCACCGTCGCCCGCCCGCTGGCCACCGCGGCGAGGGTCTGCCCGGGCTCGAAGGCCGCGACCATGGAGACCGTGCCACCGCAGTACAGCAGCGGCAGCGTGAGCACGTTCCAGCCGCCGGTGTGGAAGAGGGGCGCCGCGGTGATCGTGCGGTCCGAGGGGCCCAGGCCCCAGCCGACCACGGTGTTGATCGCGTTCCAGCCCAGGGTGCCGTGGGTGAGCAGCGCGCCCTTGGGGGCCCCGGTGCTGCCGCTGGTGTAGAGGACCAGCAGGGGGGTGTCGGGGCCGGTCTCGGCGGCGATGGGCTGCGGCGTCGCGTCGGCCTTGGCTGCGGACCAGGCGGGGTGGCCGCCCCGGGGGACGTCGAAGCCGACGACGGGCGCGGCCAACCGGGGGGGCGGCAGCGCGGCGATCTGCTCCAGGCCCGGCCCATCGCAGATCAGCAGCGCAGGATCGCAGTCGGCCACGACGCCGGCCAGCTCCGGCGCGGCCAGGCGCCAGTTGAGCGGCACCAGCAGGGCCCCCAGGCGGGCGCAGGCGAAGAGGAGCTCCACCT
Organism: uncultured Pseudomonadota bacterium; assembly: GCA_937907595.1. Classification (GTDB taxonomy): domain Bacteria; phylum Myxococcota_A; class UBA796; order UBA9615; family UBA9615; genus CALCXL01. The sequence goes on along the minus strand of CALCXL010000027.1, from coordinate 1,277 downwards.
GCTCGACGCGGTTGCGGGCCAGGACGGCGACCCGATCCCCGGGCTGCACGCCGAAGTCCGACCGCAGCACCGTCGCCGCGCGCCAGGCCCCGTCGGAGAGCTGGGCGTAGGTCGTGGTGAGACCGCGGTCCACGTCGACTATCGCCGGGCGATCGGGGTGTGCGGAGGCGCGGCGGGCCAGCCAGTCAGCGTGCAGCACGGGGGCGGCTCAGGCTTCGCCGCGGGGGGCGGCGCCGCTGCGCTCGATCTGCTCCTTCCACCACCCTAGGGCCTTCTGCATGGCCTGGTGGTTGGCGTCCAGGCCCTCGCGGAAGGCCTTGTCGTGGGCGGCCGCGGCGCGCTCCAGCTCCTGCTTGCCCTGGTCCCAGGCGGTCAGGGCCGCGGTGTGCAGCTCCTTCTGCAGGTCCAGCATGCCGCCCACGGAGGCGGCGGCGGTGTCCCGCGCGGTCTGGCGGAGGGTCTCGGGGTCGGTGGTCCAGGCGTCTTGGGGCTTGTTCATGGCGAATCTCCTCGGTTCAGGCCGCTTCGTGCGGCGACGTCGAAAGACTATGTGCGTTCGCACATGTCGTCAACGACCGATGTTGCATTCGCACAATTCCGCGCTCCGCCCCGTCGACATGCCCCGATCGGCCCGGTCCCCTTCCCTGCGGATCCCCGGACGGCGGGGTCCCTGCAGCGCCGCCCCCCCAAACGACAAGAGCCGCCCCCGAAGGAGCGGCTCTGTCGTTTTGGTGGAGCCAGGGGGGATCGAACCCCCGACCTTCTGACTGCCAGTCAGACGCTCTCCCAGCTGAGCTATGGCCCCGAACCTTGACCAGCCCGAGGGCTGGGGAATCGAGTCTTGGGACGCCGCGAGCGACGCGAGGCGGGAAATTATGGGTTGCCGAACGACGTGTCAAGCCCCCGGCGTCAGTCCTTCTTCGGACCCTTCGGCTTCTTCTTTGCCGGGGCCTTTTTGACCGGCTTTTCGGTCGCTTCGGCGCCAGCATCCGGAGCCTCCTCGGCGGGCTCGGCCGCATCCACCTCCGCCGGAGCGTCCCCCGCGTCGTTGGCGGGCTCGCCCTCCGCGGCAGCGTCGGCGTCCGCAGCACGCCGCCGTTGCCGGGCGCCGCCGCGGCCTCGAGGAACCGCCCCCAAGACTCCCACGGGAAGAAGCCGCCGCACGCGCGGCACTTGATCATGCGCCCGCGCCGGCACGCGTCCTCGACCGCCGCGAAGCGCCCGCCGTCGTCCAGGAAAACTTCCGGGGACCAGGCGGCGCACTGCTCGTGGCACCA
>CALCXL010000026.1 GCA_937907595.1 uncultured Pseudomonadota bacterium | reverse complement strand
ATCTCCTTGTTCTCCGTCAGGCGCAGGGTCATCGACTGGCGCGCCTCCGTGGGGCGGCCGTAGTCGGTGTAGACGTCGACCTGCAGCGTGACCGCGCCCTGCAGCGTGGCCGCCGAGCTGCCGAAGAACTTCGTCTTGACCCGGTAGTTGCCCTTCATGGCCTTGCGGATGGAGTACTCCTCGGGGCCATAGCCCTGGGTGAAGTCCCGGCTGACCCGCCCGCCGATGCTCGTGCGGTTGTGGCTGTAGTTGGCCTCCTCGCCCGAGGGCTCCTCCACGTGCAGGTCCATGTCGGTCATGTCCGCGTCCCAGGTCATGACGATGCGCACGTCCATGTCCAGGTTGCGGACCAGGCGCGGGTCGACGGGCACGCGCAGGTCGCCCACGGCCGCCCCCTTGCTCAGGATGTTGTTGAGCTCCACCAGGGCGATGAGCTCGATCTCCGCGAAGCGGTCCCAGCGCTCCATCACCACCTTCGCCAGGCCGTCCAGCGCCCGCTGGTAGTCGGTGAGGGCGTCGGCGCGGCGGTTGGGGTCGGTGGCGACGCTGTCGGCGCGGCGGGCCAGGGCCAGGGCCAGATCGCGGTGGGACTGGGGCTCGTCGTCGCGCAGCTCCAGCACCCGCTCGAACGCGATGATCGACAGCTCGAACTCCTCCAACTGCAGCAGGCGATGGGCCAGGATGCGCAGCAGCGCCGAGTCCTCCAGCTCCAGCTCGGCGATGTTGGACAGCACGCGCAGGGCGACGTCGCCATCACCCGAGCGGAAGAAGAAGTCGGCACAGTCCAGGAAGAAGGCGGGAGCGGCGCCCCACTCCGCCCGCTGGGCCATGTAGACGCGCTGTCGATCGTCGGCCTTCGCGGTCTTGAGGGCCGACAGGTACGGAGTGTCCGGGTCCCAGGCGCGCAGGGAGATGGAGGGGGGAGGCGGGCCTTCGTCGCCGCCGCCGCCCTTGGCCTTGGACTTCTTGGCCGGGGAGGGGGCACCGGGGGCCGATCGCTCCCGGTCCATGGCGCCGCCGAACTCGTCATCGCTCTCCTCGGCCATCGCGCTGTCGGCCATGGGCGCGCTCATCACGGCCTCGGTCGGCTCGGCCTCCTGCCGGCTGCCGCTCCGCCCGATCTTGTGCTCCGTGTCCTTCCTCGCCTCCAGGACGAACTCGCGCTCCCACCAGGCCACGCGATCGGTCCACAGCGCCAGGATCGCCTCCAGCTTGCCCTGCTGCTCGACCTCCTTGGTCTGGGCGCGCCGGGTCATCTCCGCGTCGTACTGGGTCACGAAGGAGGGCAGGGAGGTCGGCGGGCGCACCTCGTGCTCGATGTACTGATCCAGGCGCTCCAGCACCAGCAGGGACGTGCCCGGGGTGACGACCCCGTGCCGCTTGCCCACCGCCGCCATCGCCGCCTCGTTCCGCTTGCCGCCCACGGCCAGGTCCGCGACCTTCTTCTGGGCCCAGAAGCGCCGCAACAGCTCGCCGTCGGTGGCCATCGATCCGTCGACGTCGAAGGTGCGGGTGGCGTCCTTCGCCCCGCCGCCGCCGAATGCGAGCGCCACCGTCGCGCCCCCGCCGTCGAAGCGGCCCACCCAGGAGAAGGAGCCGTTCACGGGCTCGGCGATGCGGGGGTAGGCCTCCCCCATGGCGCCGCGCACCACCGCCGCGCCCCGGAAGCCGAAGGGGGCCCGGCCGATGGCGTCGACGGCCTCCGCACGGTCGGTGCGGCTCAGGTCGACCCAGGCCCCGCCGCTGCCCAGGGCCAGCGCGCGCAGGGCGTCGTGGTTGGCGATGGCGGCGCCGTTGAAGGCGAAGATCGGCGCCCCCAGGTGCCCGGCCTCGGACCGGCCGAAGTTGGAGATGCCGTCGCTGAAGAGCAGGACCAGGTCCGGCTGCTTCGGCAAGGGAGCCAGCGCAGCGAGGGAGGTGCCGCCGTCGTAGTCGACGGAGCGCAGGTGCTCCAGCATCGCGTCCAGGTCGCGGGGCAGGTCGAAGGAGACGGGCGCAGAGGCGGCGTTGGCGAAGGTGACGACGTCGGCGACCACGGTCTTGCGACCCAGGGTCGCGGCGTAGTCGGCCAACACGGCGAGCTCGGCCTCGTGGTCGGCGGCGGCGCGGGAGCCCGAGCGGTCCCAGAGGATCGCGATGCGCCGGGGCTGGATGCGGCCGGCGCTGGCCGGGGCCTGCAGGCGGTCGTGGACGGCGACGTAGGTGTAGCCGTCGGCGCTGCGCTGCACGGCGACGGGGCGCCGGGCCAGGTCCGGCAGGGCGATGGAGAGGGGGTGGTCCAGCAGGGCGCCAACGAGCTCCGTCTCCGCCACCCAGCGGTCCTCCCAGGCGCCGAAGTCCAGGCCCTTGAGGCCCTGGCCCTGCACCCGTGGGGCCTCCGTCGCCCGCACGACGTCGACCCGGATCCGGCCGTCCACGGGGTCGGTGAAGCCCAGGGGCAGGTGGTACTGAGCGCCGGCCTCGTCGATGTCCAGCTCGGAGACCCAGGACACGCGCAGGGTGCGGTCGCCCCGGGCGGGGAGGGGGAAGACGCGGGTGCGGAAGGCGGCGCCGGCCACGCGCTCCACCAGGCCGGGGTCCACGCCCTTGCGGACCTCCGCCTCGAAGACCTGCCGGGCCTTCTGCTTGTCCACCACCACCCCGTCCACCAGGGCGCCGTTGACGTCCAGGGCGTAGCCGCTGACGGTGCTGCCGGCGGGCAGGGGGAAGACCAGGTCCCCCGCCAGCACGCGGCCGGTGGGGTTGTGAAAGGTCATGGTCATCGACGTCTCGGCCAGGTGGCCGACGATGCGGGCCTCGATCTCCAGCCGGCTGAGCTCGATCTTCACCGGCTTGCCGCCGTCGGTGACGGTGATCGTGGGGGGCGGGCGGGTGACCAGCTGCTGGGCGGCGGCGGGCGTGCTCAACAGGGACAGGGCGAGGGCGGCGAACAGCGGGCGCATGGTTCCTCCGGGGCGATGGCGTGCAGGGGTAGGGACCGCGGGGGAGGGCGCAGGTTCCCGAGTTGCTCCGGAGGGCGGCTATGTCGTGCGATCAGGGGTCGAGCTGGCTCGGGTCTTCCAGCAGACGCTGGATCGTCACCGCCAGCTGGCTGGCCTGCCACCCGTCGATCATGCGGTGGTCCATGGAGGCGGTGAGGTTGAGCACGGTGGCGATGACGATCTCCCCGTCCTGCACGATGGGCTTGTCTTCCAGGGCGCCGACGAGGACCAGCAAGGGGGTGTGGGCCATGGGGAAGATCGGGGCGAAGGCGCTCTTGACGCCGAACATGCCCAGGGAGGTGACCATGGCCGATCCGAAGGGGTCCTTCGGCAAGCCCGCCCAGGCCAGGCTGACGTTCAGGCCGTACTGCACGAAGTCGATGCACTTCATGAGCGTGCGCAGCAGGAAGCCCGGCACCAGGTTGAGGGTGCCCTTGGTGCGCTTGAAGTCGGCGTCCTCGTCCTTGCGGATGGCGGCGGCCTTGGCGCGCAGGTCGATGGCCAGCTCCGCGGCCGACTTCTTGTCGGCGTCCCGCACCAGCGCGCCGCTGAGGTCGGCCTTGCCCGTCGTGCCGTCCTCGGGCGGGATGGCCACCTGCAGGAAGATGTCGACCGTGTCCCGCAGGTAGATGGAGCCGTGCCGCACCATGCCGTTGAGGTCGCTGTGCTCACGCAGGGCCAGGGCGACGGCGCGGGCGACGGCGTGGGTGACCGTGACCTTCGTGCCGGTGGCTTCGGTGGTGGCCTTGAGCCAGGCCTGCAGGGCCTCCCCGCGGACCTCCAGGGCCCCGTAGATGGTGGGATCGTTGGGCGCCGGCCAGGCCGCGGCCGCGATGGCGCGGAACGACGAGGGGTTCTTGAGCTTGCGGATCTGGACGTGGCGCATGGAATCCCCTCGAAGTCGGTGATCCCCACCGCCGACGGGGGATTCTGGCAGCGGCGCGCCCCCTCCGTCCTGTCGATCCTCCTGAAACGGTCCGGGGGGCTGGCTCGTCCGTACCAACGGAGCGGAAGACGCCGGCCTGCCGCCGGGTCATGCTGTCCCCAGGAGCTGCCATGAAATTCTCGCCCGTCCTCATCGTCGCCGTCGCCCTCTGCGCCCTGGTCCTGGGGCGCTTCGCCCTGGCCGACGACGCGCCCGCCCCCACCCAGGTCGACGACTCCAGCAAGACCTACCCCGCGCCCAAGGCGGACGGGACCGTCGCCCTCACCGACGACGAGTGGAAGGCGCGCCTGGCCAGCGAGGAGTTCCGCATCCTGCGCAAGCAGGGCACCGAGCGGGCCTTCAGCGGGGACCTCTGGAACCACAAGGAGGCCGGCACCTACCTCTGCGCGGCTTGCGGACTGGAGCTCTTCGCCAGCGACACCAAGTTCAAGTCGGGCACCGGCTGGCCCAGCTACTACAAGCCCCTGGACGCCAAGGCGGTCGCCGAGACCGTGGACACCGCCTACGGCATGACCCGCACGGAGGTCCACTGCGGGCGCTGCGGCGGCCACCTGGGCCACGTCTTCAACGACGGCCCCCAGCCCACCGGCCTGCGCTACTGCATCAACAGCGCGTCCCTGGACTTCAAGCCCAAGAAGTAGCCGCGCCGGGTGTGTGAGGCGCAACAGATTGCGGCATCGGCGCGCGCGCGGCCCTGACGTAGGCTGCCGCGGTCGGGAGCGCACCATGTTCGAACGCATCGCCCAGTGGACCCTGGATCACCGCCGCCTGGCGACCGCGGGGCTGCTGCTGCTGATCCTGGGCACCGCCGCGGGCGCCTCGCGCCTGCAGATCGCCATGTCGGTGGAGACCTTCTTCGGCGGCGATGACCCCGAGCTCCAGCACCTGGAGGAGTACCGGGCGTTCTGGGGCGCTGACGACGACGTCTTGATGGTGGTGGTCACGGCCGGGGGCGAGGATCTGGTCACCGTCGAGCGCATGCAGGCCCTCAGCGCCGCGGCCGACGCCCTGGCGGCGGTGCCTGGTGTCGTGGAGGTGGACAGCATCGCCAGCGCGCCGCGGATGCGCTCGGACCTGCCCGGGACCCTGGACCTGACCCCCCTCATCGACTCCCTGCCCGACGGCGACATCGGTCCCTGGCGCGCGCAGGTCCTGGCCCACCCGCTCTTCGTCCCGGGGCTCCTCTCCCGCGACGGCCGCACCGCCGCGCTTCTGGTGGAGACGGAGATGCGATCGGACGACATGGCCGCGGTCGTGCCTCTGGTGGCCTCCCTGCGCGAGGTCCTGGCGGGACTCGAGGGCGCCGGCGATCTGCGCTTCGGCACCGCGGGGTTGCCGGCGGTGCGCGCCGACTTCTTCTCCAACTTCATGGCCGATCAGGCCCGCTTCATGCCCCTGGGCGTCGTGTTCATCGCGCTGTGCTTGTGGTTCGTGTTCCGGCGGCTGCACGGCGTGGTCATCCCCGCGGTGGCCGCCGCGGTGCCCGTCGCCATGGTCTTCGGGGTCATGGGCGTCACCGGGGAGCCCCTGGGCCTGATCAATCAGGTCTACCTCACGCTGCTGCCGGTCATCGCCGTGGCCGACGCCATCCACCTGCTCAGTCGGTACCACGAGGAGGCCCGCAAGCTCGCGCCGCCGGGACAGGCCCTCACCGACGATCAGCGCCGGAGCGCGATCGTGGCCGCGGTGAAGCGGATCGGCGCTGCCTGCCTCTTCACGTCGATCACCACCGCCCTGGGCTTCGG
>CALCXL010000025.1 GCA_937907595.1 uncultured Pseudomonadota bacterium | reverse complement strand
CCCAGCGAGTCCGTGGTGTTCGACGTCGACGGCGGCGCCTCCTACGACCTGCAGGGCTTCGGCCCCACCGGCCGCAGCTACACCCGCATCAACGCCGCCACCTGCGAAGACGGGGAGGCCCTGGCCAGCTCGCTCACCGCGAGCGACCGGGACCTGTAGGCGCGGACGCGCCCCGGCCTGCGTCGACCATGAGCATCCGCCGCGACGGCTTCGGCTGCCTCCCCCTCCTGGCCGCCTCGGGCGTCGGCATCTGGCTGGGCACCGGCGGCTTCCTCGGCGTCGTGCCCGCGGGGATCCTGCTGGCTCTGAGCGTGCTGCTCCCGTTCCTGTACTTCTGGAGCCCGCGGCGCCTGGACGAGTCCCACAGCCGCAGCGTCCTGCGATCGCGGACGTTCCACCGTACCGTCCGTGAGGAGGTCGGCGTCGAGGCCCCCTGGCCCTGGTGGCGCCCCTTCGCGCCCGCGACCGTGCAGGTGCCCGTGGGCGCGCTGGTGCTGCCGCTGCGGGTTCGCCGCGCCTCCTTCCGCAAGCACCCCGACGTCAAGCTGACCCTCCAGCTCCCCCCCGGCAGCCTGCAGGGCCTCGCCCTGGGCCGCAGCACCCTGCTCTCCAGCTCCGACGCCACCACCGGGGACCGGGACTTCGACGACGTCGTCCAGCTACGAGGCCCGACAGCGCCCTGGCTGGCCGCGTTGGACGCACCCCTGCGGGCCCGCGTGCTCGACGCCGTGCGCGATCGCCGCCTGCGCCTGGCCGATGGGGTCCTGCACGCTGAGGTCCACGGCACCGATCTGCGCCGCGCGGGCGTCGAGCAGGTCCGCGAACTCCTCCGCCTGGCCTCCAGCCTCCTGACGGCCTCCGAGCACCCCATCGGCCCTGCGCTGCTGGAGCGGGCCCGGGAGAACGATCTGCTGGTGCGCTGTCAGGCCGCCCGCACCCTCTGGTCGCTGGGTTACGAGCCAGACGCCGCGGAGGCCCTGCGGCAGCGCTGGTTGGAGTCCCCCGAGCCCCTGCTGCGCATCACCGCCTGCGCCCAGAGCCCCGTCGATCACGCCCTGCCCGTCCTGCGGGACCTCGCGGCCGACCCGGCGACGCCCCCCTCCTATGCCGTGCTCGCGCTGCGTCGCCTGGGCCGCCTGGAGCACGACGGCGTCCTGGCCGCCCTGCGCACCGTCCAGCGC
>CALCXL010000024.1 GCA_937907595.1 uncultured Pseudomonadota bacterium | reverse complement strand
CGAGGAGCCCGAGGAGCCGCCCGCCACCCCCGAGGAGCCCGAGGAGCCGCCCGCCCCCAGCATCGCCTGGGCGACGGACATCGCCGTGGCCGACGTCCTGCTCTACCAGGGCAGCTCTGTCGCCCTGACCCCCGCCGGGCCCACCCCCCTGGCCGACACCGACGTGCCCGTGGTCGCGGGCCGTGAAGCTCTGCTCCGCGTGATGCTGACCCCCGACGTGGGCTGGGCCGCGCGCCCGCTGCGGGTCGAGATCGAGGTCGAGGACGACGTCGGCGTCACCCGCTTCGAGCTCGAGGTCACCCCCTACGCGGCCTCCACCGACGAGGACCTGGCCAGCTCCGCCAACTTCAGCTTGCCCGGCGACGTCATCACCCCCAGCGCGACGATCACGGTGGCCCTGACCGAGGCCCTGTCCTCCCGCCCCGGCGCCCCCCAGCCCGGCGCCGCGCGCTTCCCCTCCTCCGGCGTCGCCCCCCTGCAGGCGGTGGAGAACGGCGGCGTGGTGGAGGTCTGGTTCGTGCCGCTGGTCTACAGCCCCGACGGCTCCAACCGCGCCCCGGACACCTCCCCCGCCCAGATCGAGCTGCTCCGCTCCACCCTGGAGCGCCAGTACCCGGTCTCGGACGTGCTCGTCGACGTGCTGTCGCCGGTGGCCCTGGCCGAGCCCATGGCGGCCGACGGCGACGGTTGGACCGACGCGCTCTACCAGGTCTCCAACCTGCGGGACGCGCTGGCGGTGCCCGACGACGTCTACCTCTACGGCCTGGTGCAGCCCGCGGCCGACTACGGCACCTACTGCCGCTCCGGCTGCGTGGCCGGCTTGAGCTGGGTGGGCCTGAACGCAGCCTCGTCCTGGACCCGCGCCAGCCTGGGCCTGGGCTTCACCGGCGCCCGCTACGCCGACACGTTCGCGCACGAGGTCGGCCACGCCCACGGCCGCCAGCACTCGCCCTGCGGCGGCCCCGCCAACCCCGATCCGGACTACCCCAACGGTGGCGGGCGCCTGGGCACCTGGGGCTGGGACGCGGTCGACGTGGAGCTCGTGGACCCCGACACCCACGGCGACCTCATGAGCTACTGCCGCCCGCGCTGGGTCAGCGACTACACCTTCGCCGCCCTGTCCGACCGCATCCAGGAGGTCAACGCCTCCTCCTTCGTGGGCGCCCTGCCGGGCTGGCCGCGGTCCTACTCGGTGCTCGACGTGCCCGCCGCCTCCGCCCCTTCGGTTCGCAGCACGCTGCAGCTGGACCGCCCGCCGGTGGGCAAGACGGTGACGCTGGAGCTGCTGGACGAGCGCGGACGCAGCCTGGGCACCACGCCGGGCACGGTGCAGATCTTCGAGCACCTCAACTCGGCCGCGATCCTCTTCGAGGCCGGCGCCGCCTCCGCCCTGCGCTTCGACGGGCAGGTCTACGGGATCTGACCCACCCCCCCGCGGGGCCGACGCCACCCCCGGGACCGCCGGCCACCGAAGGCCCCGAGAGCGGGTCCCTCTTCACCGGTTTTGCCTTCAGAATCGGTCGGCCCCTGTGCTAGGTAGCGGGCCTACCCGGAGGCGAGCATGCGCACAGGTCCCGGCAACCGGCAGGCGGGCTTCACGCTCATCGAGCTGATGATCTCCGTGGCGATCGTCTCGCTGCTGGCGGGCATCGCCATCCCCGAGTTCCTCAACATGCAGCTGCGCGCGCGGCGGGGTGAGGTCTTCGTGAACCTCAAGGGCATGGCGACGGCGCAGATCACCCACAAGGAGCTCTACGAGACCTACGTGGACTGCGACGTGTCGCCCACCACCCCCCTGGATCGCAACGCCTACCCCTTCGAGCCCCTGGAGGCCGGCTGGGCCGATCTGGAGTGGCAGCCCGACGGCAAGGTGCGGTGCCACTACAGCTCCACCCTGTTCAGCAACTCCAACGGCGACTGGGTCCGCAACATCGGCACCTGCGACATGGACAACGACAACCTGATCGCCACGTGGTGGATGGACATCGATCCGGAGAAGACGTCGGGCTCGAGCCGCCACATGTTCCTGCGGCCCAATACGGCGACGGCGGCCAGCGTTCGCTTCTGATGTCGATCTACGACCAGATCGAGGCCTCGGCCGATCGGGAAGCCCAGACCCGCAAGAAGCAGCGCCTCGCCGCGATCGCGGTGGTGGTGGCGCTCTCCGCCGTGGGGCTGCGCCTGTGGCTCACGCGGCCGACGCCGCCCCCGCCCCTCACCGCCTACGAGTCGATCGAGGGCGTGGTCTCCGCCGCCTTCGACGGGGACACCCTGGCCTTGACCATCGGCACCGACGTCGCCGCCCTGGACGAGGGCGGGCTCACCGACGCGATCTTCGGCTTCATGGAGCACACCGGCACCCTGGAGTACCGGGTGATGGAGCTGCGGGACACGGCGGGCGACCTGGTGGCGCGGGGCTACCCCGAAGGGCGCGTGCAGATCCTGGACTGATCGGCGCGATCCGCGCGCATCACTCGCACTCGGGGTAGCGCTGCCGCATGGAGACCACCGACGCCTCCACCAGCTCCCGCAGCACGTCGACGTCGACGTCGGACAGCCGCTTGATGTACAGGCAGGACTTGCCCGTCTTGTGCTTGCCCAGGCGGCCCAGCAGGTCTTCGTAGGCCGAGAACCCCGGCATGATGTACAGCGTCAAGTTGGCCTTTCGCGGGGAGAAGCCGCAGAGGAACCAATCCCCCTCCCGGCCGCTGGCGTAGGTGTAGTGGTAGCGGCCGAAGCCGACGATGTTGCTGCCCCAGAGGGTGGCCAGGCCGCCGGTGGCCTCCTGCATCATCCCCAGCACCACCCGCGCGTCCGCCGCTTTCTGCGGGTCGGGCACGGCGTCCAGCAGGTCGTCGACGCTGCCGTCGTTTTGCTTCGTCTTCAGCTCGGCCATGGGTCGCCTCCGGGGTTGATCAGGCGCGCTGCCGGCGACGTCGGCCGATCAGCAACAGGCCCGGCAGCAGCCAGAGCCCGCTGCCGGTGGACGCGCCGGCCGAGCAGGCCCCGCAGCCGCTGCCGCCGGACAGGCCGCCCAGGGACGGGTCCTCGGGGCAGTCGGCGTCGTCGACGTCGACCGTTCCATCGCAGTCGTTGTCCACGCCGTCCCGGCAGAGCTCCACCGAGTCCTCGACGCCGTCGGGGTGGGCGCTGGCCGCCGCGTCGTCGCAGTCGCCGTCGCAGTCGAACCAACCGTCGCCGTCCTCGTCCGCTTCGTCCGCCGGCAGGGAGCCGTCGCAGTCGGTGTCGATGCCGTCGCAGATCTCCGCCGCCTGGGGGCCGATGGCGGCGTCGGTGTCGTCGCAGTCTCCGGCGCAGGGCGCGGCGCCGTCGCCGTCGGTGTCCGCTTCGTCCCCGGGCACCAGCCCGTCGCAGTCCTGGTCCAGGCCGTCGCAGAGCTCGGGGGCGCCCGGCCAGCTGTCCCCGCTGGTGTCGTCGCAGTCCCCGTCGCAGGGCGAGTACCCGTCGCCGTCGGTGTCCTCGAGCTCGTCCTCGATGCTGCCGTCGCAGTCCTGGTCCTCGCCGTCGCAGGCCTCGGGGTTGGTGGGGAAGAGGTCGGCGTTGTCGTCGTCGCAGTCCCCCGAGCAGGGGGCCCAGGAGTCGCCGTCGGCGTCCACCTCGTCCTCGGGCACCAGGCCGTCGCAGTCGTCGTCGGCGCCGTTGCAGAACTCGGGCGCGCCCGGGTAGACCGCGGGCTCGGCGTCGTCGCAGTCGCCGTCGCAGATGGCGAAGCCGTCGACGTCGACGTCCAGCTCGTCCGCCGGCACCGCGCCGTCGCAGTCGTTGTCCAGGCCGTCGCAGAGCTCGGGGTGCTCGGGCAACACGTCGGCGTTGCTGTCGTCGCAGTCCCCTTCGCAGAGGCTCAGGCCGTCCAGGTCGTCGTCGGCGTCCTCGTCCGTGGCGGGGTCGCAGTCGTTGTCCAGGCCGTCGCAGACCTCGGCGTTGCCCGCGAAGGTGTCCACCTCGGCGTCGTCGCAGTCCCCCTCGCAGACCGTCTGGCCGTCGCCGTCCCCGTCCACGTCCTCGTCGGTGCCGGCGTCGCAGTCGTTGTCCTGCCCATCGCAGACCTCGACGCCGTCGGGGGCGTTGGCTGCGTCGCCGTCGTCGCAGTCGTCGCAGAGCGCGGCGCCGTCGCCGTCGACGTCGTCCTCGCCCACCGTCGCCGCGTCGCAGTCGTTGTCCTGGGCGTCGCAGAGCTCGGGGTTGCCCGGGAAGTTGGCCGCGTCCGCGTCGTCGCAGTCAAGGCAGGCCAGGGCGCCGTCGCCGTCAGCGTCCACCTCCTGGTCCCAGGGCGCGCCGTCGCAGTCGTTGTCCTGGCCGTCGCAGGACTCGGTGTTGCCGGGGAAGTTGGCCGCGTCCGCGTCGTCGCAGTCGTCGCAGGAGAGGCTGCTGTCGCCGTCGCCGTCCACCTCCCCCGCTGGGTCGGCGTCGGGGGCGCCGCTGCAGTCGTTGTCCTGGCCGTCGCAGACCTCCACCCCGGAGGCCGAGTTGGCCGCGTCGCCGTCGTCGCAGTCGCCGTCGCAGGCGGTCTCGCCGTCGCCGTCGCCGTCCACGGCCTCGTCGGTGCCCGGGTCGCAGTCGTTGTCCAGGCCGTCGCAGAGCTCGGGGTTGCCCGGGAAGGCGTTGGCGTCGGCGTCGTCGCAGTCCACGCAGGAGAAGCTGCCGTCGCTGTCGCCGTCGACCTCCCCGCCCGCGAACTCCGTGGCCGGGTCGCAGTCGTTGTCCAGGCCGTCGCAGGCCTCGGCGTTTCCGGGGAAGACGGTGGCCTCCGCGTCGTCGCAGTCGCCGGCGCACTCGGAGGTGCCGTCGGCGTCGGCGTCGGCCTCGTCGGCGGGCAGGATCCCGTCGCAGTCGTTGTCGTCGCCGTCGCAGATCTCCGGGTGGCCGGGCAGGACGTCCGCGTTGCCGTCGTCGCAGTCGCCGGTGCAGGGCGTCTCCCCGTCGCCGTCGCCGTCCACGTCGTCCACGGTCAGGGGGTCGCAGTCGTTGTCCAGGCCGTCGCAGAGCTCGGGGTTGCCCGGCGCGTTGGCCCCGTCGGCGTCGTCGCAGTCCAGGCAGGAGAGGCTGCCGTCCCCGTCCGCGTCGGCCTCGGCGCTGGCGTGGATGCGGAAGGCGTAGGCGACGTTGATCTGGTCGAAGTTGCCGTTGACCGTGCTGGGCTCGGCGTCGCCGATGGACAGGCCGGCGCGCAGGGAGCCGAAGGCGTAGGCGACGGGCAACGGCTCGCCGAACTGGTTCCAGTGGTAGGTCAGGGAGTCGCTCCAGCCGACGGTCAGGGCGTAGAAGCGGCCGGCGCTGAGCACGGTGGGGTGCAGCCCCGAGGCGTGCCAGGCGTCGCCGGTGCCCACGGTGGTGGTGGTCCAGGCGTCGACCAGGGCGTACGTGCCGTTGAAGGTCGTCGACTCGAAGACCTGCCAGGTGAGCTCCGTGCCCGCGTCGGCGGTCAGGAACATCTCGAAGCTCTCAGCCAGCACGGAGTCGTCGATCTGCCACAGGTTGCCGCGGGAGCGGTCGCCGCCGGTGGTGTCTCCGTTCGGCGTGACCTCGTCGGCGATGAGGCCCGAGGCCAGGCCGTCGCAGTTGGTGTCCAGGCCGTCGCAGACCTCGTCGGCCCCCGCGTAGACCACGGCGTCGGTGTCGTCGCAGTCGACGCAGCCCGCGAAGCCGTCGCCGTCGCCGTCGGACTCGTCCGCGGGCACGACCCCGTCGCAGTCGTTGTCCAGGCCGTCGCAGGCCTCGGGGGCGCCGGGGTAGACGGCCCCGTCCGCGTCGTCGCAGTCGCCGTCGCAGCCGGCCAGCCCGTCGCCGTCGCCGTCCACCTCCGTGGCGCCCAGCGTCCCGTCGCAGTCGTCGTCGACGCCGTTGCAGACCTCCAGGGCGCTGGGGTTGACCGCGGGGTCCGTGTCGTCGCAGTCACCGTCGCAGGGGCTCAGGCCATCGCCGTCGCCGTCGAACTCGTCCTCGAAGGCCGTGCGCCAGCGGTAGGCCCAGGACGTGGGCAGGTCGGTGCCGCCGTTGAGGGTCGCGGGGGCGTTGGCCACGTCGTCGACGCGCACGCCGCTCTGCAGGGAGCCCCAGGACAGGGCCTGGGGGAAGGTCGGGCCCTGCTGGTAGTAGTAGGTGACGTCGGCGCCGGCCATGTGCACGGCGGAGGTCTCGTGGCGCGGCGTGATCAGCCGAATGCCG
>CALCXL010000023.1 GCA_937907595.1 uncultured Pseudomonadota bacterium | reverse complement strand
GGACTCCGACTGCGACGGCGAACGCGTCGACGGCTTCGCCGACCTCGACGGCGATCAGGACCCCGACTGCACCGACCCGGACGACGACGGGGACCTGTTCCCAGACGGCGTGGACTGCGCGCCGCTCGACGGCGCGGTCTACCCCAACGCGCCGGAGGCCTGCGACGCGACGGACAGCGACTGCGACGGCGACCTCGTCGACGGCTACCCAGACCTGGACGGCAACGCGGTGCCCGACTGCATCCAGCCGGACAGCGACGGCGACGGCCTCATCGACGCATTCGAGGACCTGCTCGGCACGGACCCCCTGCTGGAGGACTCCGACGGCGACGGGATCCCCGACGGCGAGGAGCTTGGCGACCCGGACTCGCCCACGGACAGCGATGGCGACGGGATCATCGACGCCCTGGACCCCAACCCGGCGGGGGACGACGACGACTCGGCCGACGACGACGACAGCTCCGACGACGACGACAGCCTCGACGACGACGACAGCTTCGACGACGACGACAGCTTCGACGACGACGACAGTTCCGACGACGACGACAGCTTCGACGACGACGACAGCTTCGACGACGACGACAGCTTCGATGATGACGACACCTTCGATGATGACGACACGACGGACGACGACGACGCGGTCAACGACGACGATTCGGCTGACGACGACGACGCGGCGGCTGCCTACGAGGGGGACGAACCTGGCGAGTGCGGCGACGGCGCCGATAACGATCGCGACGGCCAGTTCGACTGCGCCGACACCGACTGCGACGGCGCGCCGGACTGCCAGCCGAGCGAGGACGAAATCGGCTGCGCGTGCGCGTCCAACGGAGTCCCCGGGGGCGGCGCCCTGGGCTGGTTGGCGCTCCCCCTCGGCGTTTGGTGCCGCCGACGCACCGGTTCGAAGCGCTGCGCTCAGCCCCCCGGCCCCCCCGTCTCGCATCCCGTCACCAGGCCCCCCCCGCCGGCGTAGGCTGGGCCGGTGAGCCTCCTCCCCCTCCTCCTGCTCCCCTTGGCCGCCTGCGCCCCGGCGGACCCCTACGCCGCCTGGCCCGCCCAGGAGGACGCCTTCCCCTGGGTCCACACCCCCGAAGAGGGCCTGGAGCGCTGGGAGGAGGTCCGCTGGGAGACGGAGACCTGGGACCCCGCCGAGGACCTGGGGCAGGCCGGCAACTACATCCTCAAGGTGCAGAACCACCGGACGTCGGCCCCGGTCGAGTCCCTGGGGCACTTCGCCGCCCAGCGCGCCCTGATCCCGCCCCTGGGGGAGGGCGCCCGCATCAGCTTCGTTGGCGACGTCATGTGGTTGGGGGAGAACTGGGGCCACTTCGCCGACCCCGTCGCCCCCCTCCTGGACGGCGACCTGCGCGTGGGCAACCTGGAGACGCCGACGTCGTCCGCGCACCCCACCGACCGCGAGGACCTGGGTCTCTACGACTTCAACGCGCCCCCCGAGCTGCTCGACGGCCTGCCCCTGGACCTGCTCCAGCTCAACAACAACCACAGCGTGGACGTGGGCGAGGACGGCCTGGACAACACCCTGGCCGAGGTCGCCGATCGCGGCCTGCTCGCCGTCGGCGTCGACTCCTTCGCGACGGTGGACGTGGCCGGCGTCGACGTCGCCTTTCTGGCCTACACCTGGGGCCTCAACGGCAAGCCCCTCCCGGCGTCTCACGACCTGCACGTCGTCCCCTTCGGCCACCTGGATGAGGACATCGACCTCAGCGGGATCGAGGCCGACGCCGCCCAGGCCCGCGGCGAGGCCGACGCCGTCGTGGTGCTCGTGCACTGGGGTTTCGAGTACGAGTACTACGCCGACCCCCACTTCTTGCGGCTGGGCCGCCGGTTGGTGGCCGCGGGCGCCGATCTGGTGGTGGGCACGGGACCCCACACGGCCCAGCCGGCCGAGCTCTGCCACGTCAACCGGCCCGAGCAGGTCCCCGGCGTCGGCACCTGCTCCGTGCGCAGCGCCGACGGCCTGCCCCGCACAGCGGCGATCCTCTACTCCCTGGGCAACTTCGACACCGTGCAGCCCACGCTGCCCCTCCAGGCCGGCCTGGTGGCGACCGTCAGCCTCGGTCCCGACGTGACGGGCCTGGGCTGGGAGCCCGTGGTGACCACCACCCAGCAGGGCTTGTTGACGGTCTTGCCCCTGGCCGACATGGCGGCCGTGCTCCCCGAGTTTGCGGCCGAGGAGCAGCGCTTGGACGCGCATCTGGGCGCGGGCTGGAAGCGGTGAGGTAGGCTCGCAGCGGGGGACGCAGGAGATGAGCATGACGATCGATCGAGTGGTCTTGGCGGCGGTGCTCTGCGCCGCGCTCATCCCGGCTCCGGCCGCGGCGAAGAAGAAGGCGCCTGCGCCGGCGCAGGCCGCGGCTTCGGAGGGTCTGTCCGGCCTCACGACGCGGGTCTCCGGGGAGTTCCAGCGGGCGGCGTCGGCAGATCGGGGCGGGGAGATCCTGCTCCCGGCCAACGAGACGATCCTGCTGGGTGAGCTCAGCGGCCCCGGCGTCATCGATCGTCTGTGGATCGCCGTGGAGGGATCGGACACCTTCTGGCGCGACATCGTGATCCGGATCACCTGGGACGGCGGCGTGGCGCCCTCGGTGGAGGCGCCCCTGGGCGACTTCTTCGCGGTGGGCCCCGGCGCGCGGCAGGACCTGCGGTCGATCCCCATGCAGGTCTCCTCCGAGGGCCGCTCGTTCACCAGCTTCTGGAAGATGCCCTTCGCCCAGGGCGCGAAGATCGAGCTCGTCAACGAGGGACGCAGCCCCACCCGCCAGCTCATGTGGGAGGTGGAGTGGCGCAAGCTGCCGGCCCTGCCGCCGGGCTCCCTCTACTTTCACGCCCGCTACGCCCAGGCCAACCCTGCGGAGACCGGGCGGCCCCTCAGCATCCTGCGCACCGCGGGCGCGGGGCAGTGGGTGGGCATGAGCCTGTCGGCCCAGTTGGGCGAGCCGGGCGCGTGGGGCAACGGCGCGCTGCACGTCGACGTGGACGGCAGCAAGCGCAAGGGCCCGGCGGAGACGCCGATCCTCAACTGGTTCGGCAACCTCTTCGGGGTCGACACGGACCAGGGCGCCTTCCAGGGCGCGACGCTGGACGAGGGCACCCGCGTCAAGGCGCGCTCCTCCGTCTACCGCTTCCTGGTGCAGGACCCCGTGCCCTTCGACAAGTCGATCGAAGTGCAGATCGACCACGGCGTCGGCAACGAGCGCGCCGACCGCCTGGCCGCCGTCGCCTACTGGTACCAGGACAGCCCCGCGGTGCCCTCGGGCGAGCTGGCCCCTGCGCGGGACCGCCGCTGGGAAGCCCCCACGGCCGACGAGCTGTCCGCCTGGGAGCGGGCGGACGAGCTGAACGAGGCCGTCATCAACGCCTACCGCATTCAGGACCTGGAGACCGCCTTCAACCTGTTGAAGGAGCTGGTGACGCTGGAGCCGGACCTGGTCTACGCCAACTACAACCTGGCCTGCCTGCACGCCCTGCGGGGCGAGGTGGACGAGGCGCTGCACCTGCTGGAGCAGGCGATCGAGCTGGGCTTCGAGCAGCTCAGCTTCGCCCGGCAGGACCCGGACCTGGAGTCCCTGCGGGAGCACGAGCGCTTCCGCAAGCTGGTCGGACTGGAGTAGCGGCGCCGATCCTCGATCGTCACGGGAGCGATCGGCGGACGATCTGAAAAAAGGGGCTAAGGCACCCGAACCGCCCGCCGATAAGAGGGTGCATGGAGCACCACGAATACGCAGTCCTGACCCCGGCCGAAGTCGAACGACGGGTCGTCGCGTACCTGCAGGGCCGCCCGGACGCCACGCGGGACGACTGGCGGCGGCTGGGCGCCCACGTGTGCGAGCGCAATGGTATCGCCGGCGTGCA
>CALCXL010000022.1 GCA_937907595.1 uncultured Pseudomonadota bacterium | reverse complement strand
GTCGCGGGGGAGCTGCTGGGGGGTGGTTGGGACGGGCTTGCACCGGCGACCCCATGGCGGTGGGCACGCGGCCTTGCTCCATGGGGCTGGCCACCGCGGTGAGGAGCGCGCAGGGGGTCTCCGGCGGCGGCGAGGAGACCGACGACGGGCCAGCCTCCCCTCTCGCTGGCCGGGGCTCGGGTGTATACGACGTATACAGCCCGCGGCTCCAAGGCCAGCGGGCGGGTGGAGGAGCGCGCCTTGAGCCGTGATGCTGCACGACTGCTGGACCACCTCGACTCGACGGCTGGAGACCGCGACGACCTGAGCGGTGACCTCCAGGCACTCGAGTTGTTGGGCCGGGCGCTGGCTGCGGCCTGCCGCGCGGTCGGGCTCCCCAGCGCGCAGGGTCCCCGGTCGAGTCAGCGTCGTCGTCAGCGATCGCTCCTGCGCCAGTGGGAGCGGTTGCAGCCTCTGGAGGGGCCCGAGCGGCTCGAGGGGCTGGACGAGTGGCTGAATTCGCAGGTTGATGAGGCCTTTCATGAGCTCCTGCAGGGGTTGCGGCTCGCGCCGGGGAGTCGCCCCGCGCTCGCGGCCGTCACCGAAGTCGTCCTCCGCGCCTTGGTGCCGTGGTGCCGGAGCCTGCTGCGTCGAAACCCCGGGCTCCTGCGCTCGGCGGATGGCATCCGCGAAGACGCGGTCGACGAAGCGGTGCATGGGTTCCTGCTCCACCTGCTGGGACGGGAGCGCCGCGCCCTCCTCGAGTTCGACGGTCAGACCGTCGGGGCGTTCCGCGGCTGGCTGGTGGTCGTGTTCAAGAACCACCGGCTCTCGGAGATCCGCTCGCAGGACGCCCGCAAGCGCGGCGGCGACGCGATGCTGGTCTCCCTGGACGGAATGGAGATCGGCTCCCATCGGACCCCGAACGGCGCCGCTGATCCCACCGGCCGCATCCACGCCCGCAAGGCCCTCGACGCGCTGCCGCGTCACCTCGAGGACTACGCCGCTCAGGGTGAAGTCGAGGGCCGGGACGCGCTCCTCCTGCTCGCGGTGGCCGCCCGCGAGAGCGGGTCGCCCGAGGGAGCTGATGCAGGCGTTGACGCACCGATCGGCCCCAAGACCGCGTCCGGAAGGAACAGGGCGTTGGGTCGTGTTCGTCAGGCCATGCGCGATGCGATGGGGTGGGACCGTGATGAATCCTGAAGACCACGAGCTGATCGAGTTTGCTGCCGGGCTCGCGGATCCCGATTCCGCCGAGCGGATCGAGCGATGGCTGGGTTGTGAGCCGCGGGGCTACGAGCGCCTCGGCGCAGTCATCGCGGCCGCCTCACAGGACGACTCCGGCCTCCAGGACCTCAACGTCGAACCCTGCGAGACCGCGACCGGGCGCTGGGCGGCGGCGGTGGATCAGATCGTGGAGAGCCGACGCCGGACCTCGCCGCAAGCGGGATCAGGGCGGATCCGCTGGGCCCTGGCCGCCGCCGCGCTCGTGGCCCTGAGCCTCGTCGGTCTCGCGCTCCAGCCGGGTCGACGGGCGGAGGAGGGCACCCAGAGGCTGGCCGCTCAGCTCTGCGAGATGGAGTTGACACAAAGCCGGCTGCCGCACCAGACGGCGCTGGGCTGTGGAGAGCCCGGCGACGCCCTCCTGGGGATCGCGTCGGCCGCCGGGCTTGTGGAGATCCGGGATCAGCTCGACGCGCTCTCGGACCCGGCCAACCCGCAGTGGTTGGCGGCCAGGACGATGGCCGCCTTGCTGGAGGGCGACGACGCGGGCGTGATCCGGCTGGTCGAGGCCCGCCTGACCCTGGAACCCCTGCCCGCCGCGTTCTACGCCGATCTGGCCCTCGCCTACCGACGCACCGGTCAGGAAGGGCCAGCGAGGGACGCGATCGCCCGGGCCCGCAGGGATGCGGTCGGTGAGCTGCCCCCGGGCGTCGAAGGCGCGTACCGCTGACGTCGACTTCCGTCGGCGGAAGTACATCGGCTCCAGCCAGGGACCCCGCACGCAGCCCTCCCCCCGCCAGGACCCCTCGCGCAGGTCCGGCCCCGCCCCACGCCCCCATTTCGTCCAGAACCCGTTGGGGCTGGTGCCTGCAGCCGCTCTGGCTGCGGGCGATCGGGCTGCGGCCCAGGGGAGACTCGGGAATGGCGGACATCATCATCAAGGCACCCTTCGACATCATCTTCGACGGCGAGGTGTACATCGACGCTCTGTCGACGGACGCGAA
>CALCXL010000021.1 GCA_937907595.1 uncultured Pseudomonadota bacterium | reverse complement strand
ATCCCGGGGTCCAGTTGGAATCCGTCGCCGCGCCGGGTTTTTACCCAGGGCTCAAACTTGTTTTTCGGCTTGACCGGGCTGTACGCAGCCACCTCTGTCCTGATGTGCGTGGCCACCGGGGCGGTGGGCGGTGAACTCATCCTGCGCATCTCGCAGCGCCAAGGTTGACGGAACCTGTTCCCGGGTAGAGGGAGGGAGGGGTGCCCCTACCCCAACATCACCAGCAGCTTCCGCACCGTGCGCCAGTTCCGCGCCGTGCCCTCCACCCCCACCCGCCGATCCAGGACCCCCTGGTTCAGCCGGGTGCGGGCCTGGCCCTGGGGGTAGTGCAGGTAGAGCTCGCGGCCCCGGATCTGCAGCTGCTCGGGCTGGAGGTCGGAGGCCAGCAGCGCCTGCACGCGCTCGGGATCGGGGTCCCCGGCCAGAAAGACCACGCACAGGTTCTTCTCCGCGGTCGCCTCCCCCGCGAAGGGGTGCTCGGCGGCGACCCGAGCCCACTCCTCACGCGTGCGCAGCACCACGGTGGTGGAGACGCCCGCGTCCCGCTCGATCGCCGCGCGGAGCTCCTCGGCCACCGCCGGCAGGTCGTCCACGGCCCGGTCGAACAGCAGGTTGCCGCTCTGGATGTACGTGGTGACGGCGCGGTGTCCGCAGCCCTCGGCGACGGCGCGCAGGGTGGCCATGGGCAGCTTGCGGTGGCCGCCGACGTTGACGCCGCGCAGCAGGGCGATGGTGTCCGGCATGGGCTCCTCCGGCGCCGAGCGTAGCCCCGGGACTGAACCGGTGCCCAGGCCCCGGGGTTTCGCTGGCGCGATCGCGGCGGCTCTGACACGCTGCGCCGATGCTCGGAGTCTCCATGCGCCCCTTCGCCCTGCTCGCCGCCCTGCTCCTGACCGTTCCCTCCCTGGCCCACGCCGACGGGGACAACGCCCACTCCACGATCTTCGACGAGGAGCTCATCGGCGGCGGCATCGTCAGCGAGGGCCTGGGCCTCGCCCGCCGCTTCGGCGCCCCGGAGATCGGCCAGCTGGAGATCGCCGGCATCCCCCCGGGAGCCACCATCGTGCAGGCCTTCCTGTACTGGGTGATCATCGCCGGCTTCGACGACACGGTGCTGGTGGACGGCACGGAGTTCATCGGCGACTGGATCGGCACCACCGACGACACCTGCTGGGGCATGGGCGACAACCACGTCTACCGGACGTCGGTGCGCTCGGCGGTCTACGGCAACGGCGTCTACGAGGTCACGGGCTTCGACTACACGCCCAGCGTCATCGACAACCAGGGCTTCAGCATGGTCGTGGTCTACCGGGACCTCTCCTCCACCGAGGTGACCCGGGTGCTCATCAACGACGGCGCCATCTACGCGGGGTCGGGGTACCCGGTCATCCCCTCCACCATGACCTTCGCGCCCCTGGGCGGCCCCATCTCCCACGCGGAGGTGCACCTGGCGGTCGGCGACTCGCAGGGCGCGGACGACGGCCCCACGCGCATCAACAACACCACCATCGCCACGGACAACTGGGAAGGCTCCGACGGCCCCGGCGGCGACGGCGGCATGTGGGACGACGACACGTTCGACATCACCGGCCTCGGGATCGTGCAGCCCGGCCAGACCACCATGACGGCCACCATCGCCGATCCGCCGGGCTCGGACTGCCTCGCCTTCACGGTGTTCGCGGCCTCCGTCAGCTACCCGAACCCCTGCCCCGACGTCGACGTCGACGGCTTCAGCACCTGCGACGGCGACTGCGACGACGACGACCCCTTCGTGAACCCCGACGCGACCGAGGTGGCCAACGGCGTGGACGACGACTGCAACGGCATCGTCGACGACCTGCCCATCGACGACGACGGCGACGGCTACGACGCCGACGAGGACTGCGACGACGACGACCCGAACGTGAACCCCGGCGAGGACGAGATCTGCGGGAACAACGTGGACGACGACTGCGACGGCGACGTCGACGAGTCCGACTGCGAGGACCCGCCGACCGACGACGACGACGCCAGCGACGACGACGACCTCTTCGGCGACGACGACGACTTCTTCGGGGACGACGACGACTCCGTCAACGGGGACGACGATGACGGGGGCAGCGGAGGTGGCGGACGCCGGAGCGGCGGCTGCGGCTGCGACGCGACGGGCGGCGCGGGGGCCCTGCTGGCGCTGCTGGTGCTGGGTGGACGTCGCCGGCGATCGCGCTTCGACGCGGCCTGATCGGCCCCCAACCGAACCGGCCGCGCGCCCGTCCGCGCCCGATCACTCCGGCGGCAGGAAGACCCCATCCCCGAAGGACGCGCCCGCGGGCACGCACCACAGGGTGATCAGGTTCCAGTTCTCGAGCTCCGCCTGATCGGGGATCGGCAGGGTCAGCAGATCCCCCTCGAAGGCGTCGCCCACCAAGGACTCGGTGAGCTCGTAGTCCCCGCTGAACGCCGCGCCGTCGGCCTGCAGGAAGAGGCGGGCGTCGATGCCCTGGCCGTCGTAGACGAAGTCGCGCAGCTCGATGGTGGACTCGTCGACGACCACCGCCGTGCCCGACGTGCCGTGCGCGCGGGTCTCCAACGTCGCCGTCCAGCCGACCTGCGGCACCTCGCCCGCATCCATCACCCCGTCGCCGCCGCCCACGGACGGGGCCGCGCAGCCGGTGATCCAGGCCAACAGGACGCACAGCACCGGGCTCTCAACGCGCATGGACACCTCCAACTGCCATCGTAGGAGGCTGCATCGCATCGCGCTCGGATCGGCTCGCGGACGCCTCCACGCCACCGGCGCAGACCGTCGGGCCGATCAGACCGCGTCCCCGCCCCGGGCCCCCGCGCGCACCAGGTCGGCGAAGGGCCGGAACACGTCGCCGATGCGGACCGCGGGCCGCTGCAGGGCCGTCAGGTCCTCCCCCTCCCCCGCCGTCGCCACGAAGCCCAGGCTCTGCTCCGCCAGCAGGGCGCCGTGCGTGCCCACCAGGCCGCCCATCGCTGCCGCGGCCACCCGGGACTTCACGGGACCGACGTTCCAGCCCGCCTCCATGGAGAAGAGGACCTGGGCCGGGTTGTGCACCAGATCCGTCAGCCCGCTCAGCAGGCGGTGGGGGGCGTCGGGGTAGCGGTGCTCGCGGGTGCGATCGAAGACCTGCGCGTCGCTCAGCGCGTCGCCCCCCTCGCCCCACCCGGGCCTCAGACCCAGGGGGTCGCCGGTCACCTCCTGCAGGTGCCAGCCGGCGGCGTCGCGCCGGACGTTGGACACCTCCATGCCCTCCCGCACCCCGAAGACCCGCAGCCCGCCCGGGATCAAGCAGGCCGCAACGTCGACGCCGGGGAGCTCCGCCACGAGCTCCGCGACGTCTGACGCAGCCGCCGCATCGCACCACACCGCGCCGCAGCCCACCGTGCCCATGGGCGCCACCCGAAAGCCCAGGCCCCGGGGCGGACCAACGCGGAAGCCCGCCAGGCGGAGCCGCTCGAGCACCAGGTCCTCGGCCAGGACCTCGAAGTCCCCGAACGCGAAGCCGTGGTCGCTGCAGAGCACCACCCGGGGCACCACGCCGTGGGCGCGCTCGTAGCTCTGCCGCGCCAGCACGACCTGCGCGCAGATGTCGACGAAGGCCTCCAGCAGGGCGTCGCAGCCGTCGAAGTGCGCCACCCCGTCGGTCGCCGCCAGGTAGCCCAGCCAGGGCCCCCCCTCGGCCAGGAAGCGACGGCCGATCCAGCGGATGCCCGACCAGGCCAGCTTCCCGCGCAGGGCGTACACGGCGAAGTGGGACAGCGCGCTGTCCGGCCCGGTGCGGT
>CALCXL010000020.1 GCA_937907595.1 uncultured Pseudomonadota bacterium | reverse complement strand
TCATCGTCGTCGGGGGCGGTGTCGTCGTCGTCCGCCGCGTCGTCGTCGTCGCCCGTGTCCGGGCAGGTCAGGCTGATCGTGTACTCGGACTGCGCGTTGTCGTGGCCCTCCACCACCACGTAGAAGGCCTCGCCCGCGTCGGCGAAGAAGGTGATGTCCTCGGGGGTGTTGGGGGCGTTGATCGAGGACTCCAGGCAGCTGTCCGGGTCGCAGACCCCGCCGCCCTCGAGCAGGAAGAGCTCCAGGTCGCCCTGGAAGCCGCCCAGGTGGACCGTGTACTCGCCGCTCGCCTCGGCCACGAACTCGTAGGTGAACTCGCCGCCGTTCCATTCGTCGTCGAAGCAGCTGTACTGCAGCACCGCGTCCGTGGAGCCGGCGCCGAAGTTGGCGCCCTCCAGCTCCGAGGCGTCGGTGCAGTTGAGCACCGCGGCGGGCTCGCAGGTCTCCGCCACCACGTCGTCGTCGTCCACTGCGTCGTCGTCGTCGACCACGTCGTCGTCGTCGACCACGTCGTCGTCGTCGACCACGTCGTCGTCGTCGGGCTGGCTGTCGTCGTCGTCCGCCGCGTCGTCGTCGTCCGCCGCGTCGTCGTCGTCGCTGCCGACCGCCGAGTCGTCGTCGTCTCCACCGCCGATGTCGATGGTCCAGCCGGTCCCGACGGGGCACCCGGTTCCGAGGAAGAGGCAGGCGAGGAGGAGGGCGAAGAGGGAATTCTTGGACATAGCTGCGGAGTCTATCAGCGTGCATTCGGGCGAAAAGGGCCGTGATGGGCCTTCACCGAATCTTGACCGACCGCGGCCGGATGCGGCATGCCGGCTTGATCGCACCCGCCCTGCCGTCCGATACTCCGGCCCCCTGCGAGGAGCCCCATGACCTACATCGTGACCCGTCTGTGCCGCGACTGCATCGACACCGCCTGCACGGCCGTCTGCCCCGTCGCCTGCATCTACCGCTACGAGGGCGACGACAAGGAGCGGTTCCCCAACCAGCTCTACATCCACCCCGGCGAGTGCGTGGACTGCAACGCCTGCGAGCCCGCCTGCCCCTGGGAGGCGATCTTCCCCGAGGACGAGGTGCCGAAGGTCTTCGAGGCCGACATCGCCCTCAACTACGCGATGGAGGAGGCCGAGGACGACTTCGAGGTCTGCGACGAGGAGGACCACGAGCAGCCGTCCCCCTCGGAGGTGGAGGCCAACAAGGCGAAGTGGGGCTACACACGCTGACGGCGCGGCGTTCCCCCGGGCTCGGGGTCTGGCGCCGAGGGTTGGCGCCCCAGGCTCAGCCCGGCGGCCAGGTCAGGGTGCGACCGGCCAGCAGGTGGACGTGCAGGTGGAACACGGTCTGGCCCGCGTCGGCCCCCGTGTTGATCACCAGGCGGTAGCCGCCGTCCTCCAGCCCACCGGCGCGGGCCAGGTCCCGCGCGACCCGGAACAGATGCCCCACCAGGGGGACGTCCTCGTCGGCCATCGCGTTGATGCCCTGGATCTCCTTGCGCGGGATGATCAGGACGTGCGTGGGCGCCTGGGGGTTGATGTCGCAGAAGGCGATGCAGAGTTCGTCCTCATGAACGATCTCGGCCGGGATCTCCTTGCGGAGGATCTTGTTGAAGACAGTGCTGGCCATGAAGTCCTCGGCGATGTCGAGCTTTGACGTCCCAGGGGGAGCGGCCTCGCATTGTTCCACCCGGATCCCGGCCGCACAACGTGCCCCCCGGCAATGCCGTGAGCTCCCGCGCGTAGGATGCACTGTGCGACGAGGAGCCGATGACCGACCTGACCGTCACCTGCCGCAGTCAATGGCCCGGGCGCCCGGAGCGCGTCGTTCCCGTGGCGCCGGGGACGGACCTGTTCACGGCGCTGCGCGAAGGCGGCGTGCCCATCGCCTCGTCCTGCACCGGGCAGAAGGTCTGCGGGCGCTGCCTGGTCACGGTGTTGGCGGGGCAGGTCGGGGCCCCCGAAGCCGATGAGCAGCGCGTATTGGACCGGGCGGGCGCTGCCCCCGACGAGCGGCTGGCCTGCCGGCTGGCGCCCACGCCCGGCCTCGTGGTCACCGCGGGCTATTGGTAGGAGAGTCGATGGAAGCCTTCGTCACGAACTGGTTGCCCTGGGTCGCCCACGGGCTGCTGCTGATCTGCTGCCTGGGCGGGCTGGTGGGCAGCGCCCTGCCCGCGGTCCCCGGCACCATCGTGGTGTTCCTGGGCGCGCTGCTGCACGGGCTGCTCACCGGCTGGAGCCCCCTTGGCGCCGGCACGCAGGTCCTGCTGCTCGTGGCGGTGATCGCGGCCCAGGCGCTGCAGTACGCGGTGTCGGCGATGGGGGCGCGCAAGTACGGCGCGAGCAAGTGGGGGGTGGGCGGCGCCCTGGTGGGCATGTTCCTAGGCCTGTTCCTGCCGATCCCGGTGCTGGGGCCCTTCGTGGGGGCCTTCGCGGGCGCGCTGGTCGCCGAGTGGATCGTGATGGACAAGGAGCACAAGGAGGCGGCGCGGGCGGGCTTTGGCGCGCTGCTCGGCGCGGTCGGCGGGCTCATGGCCGAGCTGGGCGTGGCCATCGCCATGGTCAGCTGGATCCTCATGCGCTTCGTGGTCGGCTGATCGGCCCCCAGGGCACCGCGCGCCCCGCTGCGCCCCCTGCGACCAGCGCGTAGACTGGGCACCGTGTCCACGATCCCCCCGCCATCGACGCACGCCGCCACGATCCTGGTGGCCACGCCGGACCCGGCCTTGCGGGCCCTGGTCTGCGCCATGCTCCACTTCAGCGGCTACCGCAGCCTGCCCACGGCCACCCCGCGTGAGGCGATCGAGGCCGCGGGCGAGCACGGCGTGGAGGGCGTCTTCCTCGACCTGGACCACCCCGGACTCACCCTGGAGGCGCTGCTGCGTCCGCCGGCGTCGGGGCCCGCTCCGGACTGGCTGCAGGACCGCGACGACCTTTCGGGTCGCCTGCACCTGATCCTCTGCGGGCACCACCGCCCCAGCCCCAACCAGGCGGCCCGGGCCGGTGAGTTGGGCAAGTCGGTGTCCTTCTTGGGCCTGCCCTTCGGCCTGCACCCTTTCCGCGCCGCCCTCTCCCTCTTCGCCGCGGAGCACCCGCCCTCCCCCGCCCGGCCCGCCGGCGCGACGGGGACCCTGCTGGCCCTCCCTTCACGCGACGACGTCGCCCCGCCTCCCGAGTTCCGCGACCCCCGGGCCGGCTCCTACGGCGGGCCGAACGGCAGCCTGCGGGGCGCGGAGCACCGGCGGGACATCCGCTTTGAGTGGTCCTGCGGCGCCGTGCTGCTGGGCAAGACGGAGGAGCGCGTGGAGATCTGCGAGGTCAGCCGCACGGGGCTGCGCGTCCGCAAGTCCGGCCGCGAGCTGGTGCCCGGCACCCACTGCGAGATCTCCTTCGTGGCCCGGCTGGAGTCGGCCCGCGGCGCCGACTTCGTGGGGGTGCGCGCCCTGGGTCAGGTGGTCTGGGCGGCGGAGGGGC
Source organism: uncultured Pseudomonadota bacterium (assembly GCA_937907595.1). GTDB lineage: Bacteria > Myxococcota_A > UBA796 > UBA9615 > UBA9615 > CALCXL01. The sequence continues at coordinate 485 of CALCXL010000020.1, read as the reverse complement.
CCACGTGGATCGAGGCCGGCATCACCCTGCACGCAGTGCAGCCCCTGCCCGAGTACATCGCCCTGCTGGTCAGCCTGTACCGCCCGCGGGCGTAGCGGCTCAGACGACGCCGAGCTCCCTGCCCACGCGCGTGAAGGCCGCGACGGCGCGGTCGATGTGCTCGTGGGTGTGCGCGGCGCTGAGCTGCACGCGGATGCGCGCCTGGCCCCGGGGCACGACGGGGAAGCTGAAGCCGATGACGTAGATGCCGTCCTCCAGCACCTTGTCGGCCATCGTCGCCGCCAGGCGGGCGTCGCCCAGCATGATCGGAACGATGGCGTGGTCCCCCTCGAGCAGCGCGAAGCCGGCGGCGCTCATGCCGGCCCGGAAGCGCTTCGTGTTCGACTCCAGCCGATCCCGCAGCTCCGTCGAGGCAGAGAGCATGTCCAGGGCCGCGATGGCCGCGCCCGCCACGGCCGGGGCCAGGGTGTTGGAGAAGAGGTAGG
>CALCXL010000019.1 GCA_937907595.1 uncultured Pseudomonadota bacterium | reverse complement strand
GTCGTCGTCCGGCCCGGTGTCGTCGTCGTCCGGCCCGGTGTCGTCGTCGTCCGGCGAGGCGTCGTCGTCGTCCGCGGTGTCGTCGTCGTCGACGGGCTCGGGGCAGCCGCCGAGGCCGAAGGCCAGGGTCAGGGCGAGAAGCAGGAGCAGGGTTCGATGCACGGTGGGATCCCCTCGCCGTGTCCGCGGTCCCTCCGGACGGACGATCGGCTGGGCGGCAGGATACCGAACCTCGCGCGAGGGGGGCAGTGTGCCGCCGCGCCCGGCTCGGTCGGGGCCGGCTTCGCTGGCAGCGGGGGCCCGGGCCGGGCAGGATGTGGGCCATGCGGCACCCGACCCTGACGGCGCTCCTCCTCCTCTTGTGCGGATGCGTGGATCCGCCCCCGACCGGGGACGACGACGACGCGTCCCTCGACGACGACGACGCCACCGACGACGACGACGCCAGCGGAGGCGCGGTGCAGGAGGGCCCGGCGGTGAGCTGCGCGTCCCCCACCAGCGGCTTCGATCGCTTCGAGGAGGAGGCCGCGGCGCGCGGGCTGGATCCGGTGCTCGACTACGTCGACGACCTCCGCCCCTGCTTCGAGATCCTGGGCTCGGTGGTCAGCTCGGACCTGGACGGCGACGGCGACCTGGACCTGCTCTTCCACGACCGGCGGGGCTTCCCGCAGCTCTACGCAAACGACGGCAGCGGCCACTTCGACTCGGTGGCGGTGGGCCACGACGTGCTGCAGCGCTTCGGTCGGGCCGTCTTGAGCTTCTCCGCGGTGGACCTGGATGGCGACGGGTTGCCGGAGGTGGTCGCGGCGGGTCAGGACCTGGTGTTGAGCGCGACCAACCTGGGCGGCCTGCAATTCGCCGACTGGGAGGTGCTCTGGGACGACCCGGTCTACCCAAATTCCTGCATCAACAGCATGTCCTGGGGGGACCTGGACGGGGACGGCGACCTGGATCTGCTCCTGACGGCCATCGACCCCGTGCCCGACGCCGACTGGCGGGTCAGCTTCGCGACGGAGGAGTCGGTCCCCATCGTCGGCACGCCGGAGCGTCTCCTCTTCCGGGACGAGGGCGGCTGGAGCGAGCCCACCCTGCTCCATCAGGGCCCCGACGGCGACGACGGCCTGTCCATCCTCAGCTTCTTCAGCGATCGCGACGACGACGGCGACCTGGACCTCTACATCAGCTCCGACCGGGCGATCCCCGGCAACCCTCCGAGCGCCTTCCTGCGCAACGACGGGGGGCCCGATCGGCCGGGGCTGGTCAACGACTCCGCGGCCATCGGCGCCGACAACCGGGTCAGCGGCATGGGCCTGGGCAGCAACGACCTCAACGGCGACGGGTGGATGGACTACTGCATGACCGACGTCGCGTCGCACCTGCAGTGCATGCTCAGCGACGGCCAGGGCGGCTACCTGCAAGGCGGGCTGGCGCTGGGCCTCTCCATCGAATGGGCCGAGACGCCGGACCCGAACCAGGGGGGCTTCCCGCCGCCCTGGTCGGGCTGGGGGCTGGAGATGCTGGACCTGGACAACGACGGGCGCCTGGACGCGGCGGCGGTGGCGGGCGGCGCCCCGGGCATTGAGATGCAGGACGCGATCTGGCAGGGGCAGGAGGGCGGGACATTCTCCGAGCGCAGCGCGCAGACGGGCTTCAACGATCCCGCCAGCCACTTCGGCCTGGTGGCCGACGACTTCGACGGCGACGGCTACCGCGATCTGGTGACCAGCGGCTGGATCGGGGAGGTCCGCTTCTGGTCGAACCCCTGCGGGGCGGAGGCCTGGGTGGAGATCGAGCTGATCGGGCCGCCGGGCAACCCCGAGGGGTTGGGCGCGCGGGTGGAGGTCGTGGCCGGGGACCTGCGCGACGTGCAGGAGGTGCACGGCCTGCGCTCCCTCAGCCAGTCGAGCTCACGCGTCCACGTGGGCCTGGGGGGGAGGGAGGCCGTCGATTCCCTCCGGGTCCGGTGGGCCGACGGGGCCGTCAGCGAGGGCGCCGACCTGGGCGTGCGGCGGCAACTGACGGTGACGCACCCCGCCGCGCGCTGAGCGGCTACTCCTCCTCTTCGCCCGAGTGCTCGGCCACGCAGGCCGCCAGCTTCTTGCAGTCGCCGGTCTTGCCGCAGGTCGTGAGGTAGGCGGGCATCGCCCCCTCCTCGCAGACCTTGGGGCAGGACTTCTTGCAGCTGCCGCGGCCCTCGTCGAAGTCGTCCTTGAGGGACTTGTCCGTGCACTTGATGTCGTCGAGCATTCCGCACCACTCGCCGCAGAAGGACGCGCAGTCCGCCTTGGCCACCGCCTCCGGCGTGGGCTCCGGGGTGGGCAGGGGCGTGGAGGGCGGCTTGACGTCCTTGGACGACGCGTCGGCCTCCTCGACCGCGTCGGCCTTGGCGGCGGGCTTTGCGTCCGCGTCCTTCTCGGCGTCCGCGGGCGGGGTCTTGGCGTCGGGCTCGGCCTTCGTCTCCGCCTTCGTTTCCGCGGCGGCCTTGTCCTGGGCGGTCGCGAAGCCGACTCCCCCAAGCAGCAGGGAGAGGGAGAGCAGGAGGGTCCAGAGGGTCGGGCTGCGGTGCATCGTGGCGTCTCCTTGCGTCGTCCGGCGGGTGCCGATGGGGCCCGGCGGTCGACGTGCGGGCACATAAAAGCACAGGCCGACCCCGCGCCGCGCCCCGTGGAGAAGGACCGCGCGGAGGCCGGGTAGCGGTCAGGGCCTGCAAGCCCGGGATCGGTCGACGGGGCACCCGCCTGCCGACTTGATGGGGCCCGCGGTGGCGATCAGGGCGCGGCGGGGTGGTAAGCGACGACGCGGACCCGGGTGGGCAGGTCCCTGGCCTCTGTCGTGCTGCCGTCCAGCCAGTGCACGCGCAGGGCGTCGATGGTCTCCGCCGGGCCCAGGCCGAACAGCAGCTTCGCCTCCGACTGCCCCAGGCCGCGCAGGGCGTGCAGCTCACGCACCCGGCTGCGCCCGCCGGCGACCACCTCCACCCGGGTCCCGAAGCCCTGGTGGTTGGCCGCCGGGCCGCGGAGCTCGACCTCGACCCAGGCACCCGGGCCGGGCGGGTTGGACCAGAACATCGGCGCGCCGCTCCAGGGAGCCACCACCAGGTCGCGGAAGCCGTCCCCATCGAAGTCCGCAGCGGCCATGCCGAAGTGGTTGCGCACGCTCGAGAAGCCCGAGCCCACCGAGCGCTCCTCGAACTGCCCCCCGCCCAACCCCCGCCACAGCGCGTCGGACATGGTGCTCATCTCGGGCGACCCGCCCGCCACGGTGGCGATGTCCAGCTCCCCGTCGGCGTCGAAGTCCTGGAACTCCACCGACCAGCCCGACCAGTCGTTCCAGAGATCCTCCGAGGGGTCGTACCGGGGGTGCAGGGTGACGTCGGTGGTGAGGCCCGCCGCCAGCCCGCCCTCGAACCACTGGTCGGCGCCCAGGCTCATCAGGCAGACCAGGGAGTGGACGGCGTCGCTGAAGCACCAGTCCTGGCGCCCGTCGTCGTTGAGGTCGGCGCCGTCCATGCCCATGCCGTTGGCCGCGAACTGCACGCCCACGTCGGCGCCGTCGTTGGTGAGGGCAGGCCAGCCGTCGGCGCCGGGGCCGTCGTTGCGGAAGATCGTGCCGGGGGGCAGGGGCGGGATCGGCCGATGCGAGCTGAGAAGCAGGTCGACGTCGCCGTCCAGATCGCGATCCGTGGCCGCGCCGACGATCGAGGTCGTGCCGCGGCCGTCGACGATGCCGAGGTAGACCGGGCCGTCGAAGGGCAGGCCGTCGTTCATGAGGACCACCGGCAGGGTGTTGGTGACCTCCATGCCCTCGGGCGGAGGCTCCTCGTCCCAGTAGTCGAACACCCGGCCCTCCGTGATCACCTTGACCGTGCCCGGCAGGACCAGGTCCAGATCGCCGTCGCCGTCGAAGTCCCCCCAGATCTGCGTGTTCATGCAGGAGCGTGGGTAGGAGGGATCGTCGAAGACGACCTCGAACGGCGAGAAGGCGAAGCCGCCAAGGTTCCAGGCCACCAGGGCCAGGTTGGGGCCGCTGACGGCGATTTCGGGCAGGCCGTCGCCGTCCAGATCCACCGCCGCCCAGGACATGGCGGGGCGGCCCCAGGTGGCCAGCGCGTCCCCCTCCACCACGCGCTCGGTGAAGACGCCGCCCTCGTTCTCGAAGACGCGGGGCATGCCCTCCCGCCGGTGGAACATCAGGTCGGGGTCGCCGTCGCCGTCCAGGTCGGCGGCGACGACGTTGCCGTTGATCTCCGGGCACTCGTGGGGGGTGGTGGGGTACTCCAGATCGATGTCCAGGCCGCGCGCGGCGGTCTCGTCGACGAAGCGGTCGAAGCCGGCGACGGGGTCCTGGGGGATCAGGGGGGCCGAGACGTCGAAGCGCGCCTCTCCAGCGGGCGTGGGGCTGGGCGAGGGCGTCGGCGTGGGCTCGGGCTGGGAGAAGCCGCCGCCCTCGTCCGCGGGGCAGGAGACCACCAACGCGAGCGCCGGGAGGAGGAACGCGGGTCCCGGGGTGCGACGCGACATGCCTCCATCCTAGCAGCGGCCGCCCGCCCTCCCCGAAACGGCGACGGGCCCGGGCCGGCCGCGACGGGCTCCGCTCGAATTCCGCCCCACGCTGATCGCAGCGTGCGGCGAATTGGCTCGGTCGCCCCGCGGACCCAGACGGCCGATCTCGG
>CALCXL010000018.1 GCA_937907595.1 uncultured Pseudomonadota bacterium | reverse complement strand
CTGGACGCCGTGGAGGCCTGCTGGCGGGCCGGCGACTTCGTCATCGAGCGATCGGACGAGGACGTGCACACCGCCGTGGAGCGCTTCCTGGTGGAGCGTCTTGGCGACGTCGGCAAGAAGATCCACACCGGCCGCAGCCGCAACGACCAGGTGCTGGTGGACCTGCGGCTGTGGCAGCGCGCGGCGGTGCAGGAGCTCCGCGACGCGCTGGGGGAGGCGATCGGCGCCTTCGAGGCCTTCGCCTACGCCCACCCCGACGTGCCCATGCCCGGCTACACGCACCTGCAGCGGGCCATGCCCAGCTCGGTCGCCAACTGGGCGGCGGGCTACGCGACGCTGCTGAAGATGGACTGGCCGCTGCTGGACGCGGCGGGTGCCACGGCGTCGCTGTCGCCCCTGGGCTCGGCGGCGGGCTACGGCGTGCCGGCGGTGCTCGGCATCGACCGCGTCATGACCGCCCGGGACCTGGGCTTCGCCGGCCCCCTGGAGCCGGCCGAGGCCGCCCAGCCCTCCCGGGGCAAGGCGGAGGCCGCGCTGCTCTTCGCCTGTGCGGAGATCGCGAAGGACCTGGGCAAGTGGGCCTGGGACCTCTGCCTGTTCGTGACCGCGGAGTTTGGCTTCTTCAAGCTGCCGACGGAGTTCACCACGGGCTCGTCGATCATGCCGCAGAAGCGCAACCCCGACGTCCTGGAGCTGACCCGGGGCAAGGCCGCCACCGTGCGCGCCGCGCTCTTCGAGGTCCTGGCCGTGTGCGGCCCCCTGCCCGGCGGGTACCACCGGGATCTGCAGCTGATCAAGGGCCCGCTCTTCCGCGGCGTGGACACCACCCTGGCCATGCTGGCGGTGTCCGCCCACGTCATGCGCGGGCTGGCCGTCGATCGCGACCGCATCGCCGAGGCCATGAGCCCGGAGCTCTTCGCCACCGAGGAGGCCTACGCGCTGGTGCGCGAGGGCGTGCCCTTCCGGGAGGCCTACCGCCGCGTGGGAGAGAAGTACAAGGGCTGAGCGGCCCGCGGGCTGGGCAGCTCCCGCGGTAGCCCCGCTCCCGGCCGCGTCACTACGCCCCGGTCACCGCCGCGGATCCCCAAACAACAACACGCCGGCCCATCCCGAAGGATCGGCAGGCGCTGCGTTGGTTTGCGGCTGCCCCGAAGGGCGGCGCTGCGCTAGTCGCGGCTGCTGTAGGGCAGCAGCGCCAGGTGGCGCGCGCGCTTCACGGCGGTGGTGATCTGCCGCTGGTTCTTTGCGCTCAGGCCCGAACGCCGGCGGGGAAGGATCTTCCCGTCCTCGCTCATGAAGCGCTTGAGGGTCTTCGTGTCCTTGTAATCGATCGCCAGACCCGGGTTCGGATCGCCACGACGCTTGTCGTCCGACATGCTCTGCACCTCCACTTCGGACCGGGTGCACCTTGGGGTGGGCCCGAAGCCGGCGGAAAGTAATGGAGCAGCGGGCCGAACGCAAGGACCGGGAGCGATCCATCCGGATCGGCGGCTCCTCCGCGCCGCCGCGCACCCCCCTCCGGCCCGTCAGGGGCTCGACGCCCCCCCGGGCACGGCCTGCACGGCCCGCAGCCCGAAGTGGTCCAGGCCGTGGCCGCGTTCGACGTCCTCCCCCCGGATCTGACCCTCGAACTGCTGCGCGCGGGCCGCCAGGGTCGCGGCGTTGCGCGCGTCGGCGGGGCAGGACTGGGCGACGGCCTTGCCGCCCACGCCCCGCAGGAAGCCGACGCGGTCGTGGCCGGCGGCCCGAAGCTCCCGGGCCAGGCGCCAGCCCTCGGCGAAGGGCGCGTCCTCGGTCAGCTCGACGTAGATCGTGGTGTCCGCGGGCAGCCGGAAGGTCTCCAGGGCCGACGTGGTGCGGCGGACGGCGTCGACGAAGGTGGGCTCGGGCTCCACCAGCGCGCAGGACCAGGCCGATCGCAGCCCCACCGCCAGGTCCGGGCGCAGGCCCGGGGCGGCGTCGTCGCCCCGGTGAGGCTCCGAGTAGACTGCGTCACCGTCCACCCACGTGCCCGCGGGGGACGTCGCCCAGCGAAGGCGCGCGTAGCCCAGCCCGCTGGCCACGCCGGGTGCGACCTCCGGCGGTCGGGGGGGCAGCGGCACGCGCAGCTCCAGGGGTTCGGCGCCCACCTGCACGGCGATGTCGACGTAGCCGGCCTCCTGCAGGCTGCGCAGGAGGCGGCTGAACTGCTCGCCCGTCATCGCCACCCCGTCCTCCACCAGCAGCCGCGCCAGGCGATCGAAGGTCTGGCCCGGCCGCTGATCGGCAGCGGCGAGCTCCCGCTCGGTGAAGCCACGCGCCGCGGCCACCAGCTCGGGAAGCACCGCCGGACCCGGCGGGGGAGGCCAGGCGGCGATGGGCTCTACCGGCTCGCCCGTCCAGCCGATCTCCAGCGAAGGCCCGCCCACCAGCACCTCCAGGGCCATGTCCCGGCTGTCGGCGGGGGGCGGCTCCGAGGGCGTGCTCCGGGGCACCGGCTGGTCGACGGGGGTGGGCGAGGGGAGCGGAGCCTGATCGGTCGGCGCCGGGACCTGATCGCTCGGTGGACGGACCTGATCGGTCGGCCCCGGGACCTGATCGCTCGGCGGACGGACCTGCACCACCGGGGGAGCGCCGGGGGCGGCGCGGACGGTGCGGGCGCGATCGGTGGGCTCGCCGCAGCCCATTCCACAGGCCCAGATCAGCCCCACCAGGCCCCCCGACAACGCCCTCCTCCACTGCATTCCCGCCTCCTCCCCGCCGCTCGGGCTGCCGGGTCGCCGGCGGCATTGTGGATCACATTTTTCAGCACGACTCGAATGTTCTGCCGTGGCCTCCGTCACAAGGAACAGCGGGTCGGCAGGACCAACGACCCG
>CALCXL010000017.1 GCA_937907595.1 uncultured Pseudomonadota bacterium | reverse complement strand
GTGGCAGCGGGCGAAGGTGTACTCCTCTTCGCTGCAGCAGGGCACCACGAAGCCCGCGGGCGTCACCTCGCAGAACAGCTTGCCGGCCCAGCACTTGACGCCGAAGGGCCGGTCGGGCCATGAGGCGGCGACGGCCTCCAGGTAGGCGGGGGAGCAGGACACGGGCCGCCCCTCCATCTTCTGGGTCAGCAGCCACTCCACCGATTCGGCGATCGCCGCCTGCCGGGGCACCAGGGAGCTGTCGATCTCCGCGCCGCCCAGCCGCGTCTCCACCACCGGCTGGAACGCCACGCCAGCGCCGAGGCGCTCGCCCAGCTCCAGCATCGACTCCATCAGCGGTCGGTTGCGCTCGTTGAGCACGACCATCAAGCAGGTCTCCACGCCCCGCGATTGCATGGCCTCCAGCCCCCGCATCGCCGCGTCGTAGCTGCCCTGGCGGCCCACCACGCGGTCGTGCTCGTCGCGGTCGCCGTGAATCGAGCAGATCACCAGATCCAGATCCAGCTCGTCCGCCCGCCGCTCGAGCTGCGTGCCGTTGGTGACCATGGTGCGGTGGAAGCCCAACGCCTTGGCACGCTGGATGTAGCGGCCCAGGGGCTTGACCAGCGTGGGCTCCCCTCCGTTGAACACCCACCAGCGCGTGCCCAGACGGGCGAAGGCGTCCATCATGTCCAGCACTTCGTGCTCGGCCAGGTGGTCCGACGGCACGTGGATGCGCGTGCAGAAGCCGCACTCCACGTTGCAGCGGTAGGTCAGCAAGTGGGTGACCTTCAGCGGCGTGCGCGCGCCGAGCCGGGCCCGGGCCAGGCTGGAGGCGACCTGCAGGGGCCTGGCGGGGGCGCGCATCGGCTCAAGATAGCGTCGGGTCGGCGACCCCGCTGCGCAAAGGGCGGCTCGGTGCTGGGCCTCGGCCTGCGGTCAACCCAGGCTCTCGGACACGTCCGGGTGGCGGGCGCGATCGGCCTGCTCCGCCGTGAAGCCCATGCGCGCCATGTAGGCCAGGGCGAAGCAGAGCAGCCCGCTGGCGAAGGTGCCCAGCGCCGACAGCCCCAACTCCCAGAGCTGTCCCCCGCGCCCCTGGGCCGCGAAGGCCGTCAGCACGCTCAGGAAGCCCGCCGACGCCAGCAGCAGCAGCACGCCCAGGGGCCCGAGCAGCGGGGCCACGCCGTGGAGCAGACGGGGCAGGAGGACGACGCCGATGAGGTCGTTGAAGCCGCGGAAGTAGCGCAGGATCCCGTACTTGCTCCGACCGTGGGCGCGGCGGGCGTGACGCACCTGGACCTCGCCCACCCGGAAGCCCTGGCGGTGGAGCAGGACCGGGATGAACCGGTGCATGTCGGCGTCCAGTCGCAAGCCCTGGGCGGCGTCGCTCCGCAGGGCCTTGAAGCCGCAGTTCACGTCGCGCAGGCGCAGGCCGGAGAAGGTCGAGCACAGCGCGTTGAAGATCCAGGACGCCGTCACCTTGAAGCGGGTGTCCTCGCGCTCCACGCGCCAGGCCTGCACCACATCGAGGCCGCCGTCGATGGCCTCCAGCAGCACGGGGATCTCCTCGGGCTGGTCCTGCAGATCGGCGTCCATCGTGATCAGCACGTCGCCCCGCGCGGCGCGCATGCCCACGTCCAGGGCCGCGGACTTGCCGTGGCGGCTGCGCAGGATGCGGACCCGCACTCGAGTGTCTGCCTCATGGAGGTGACGCAGGAGTTCGGCGCTGCCGTCGCGGCTCCCGTCGTCGACGACGATGAGCTCCCAACTGCGCCCCTCGCGCTCCAACGTGTCCCGCACCCGCCCGACGAGGGCGCGCAGCGCGGGCTCCTCGTTGTGGGCCGGGACCACCACCGACACCTCGGGCCGGGGCTGCTGCTGGCCGCCGTCGAGCAGGCGGGGTCGGGGGGCGGGAACGTTCACGCGCGGCAATGTAGCGTCCCGGCGACGGCTCGGCAGCCGTCGATCGGGGGTCCTCGGCGCTCGGTCTGCCTACAGCTCCCCGGCGAGGCCCAGAGCGAGCATCAGCGCGAGGTAGCCGCCGCCGCAGACGCAGACCGGGCCGATCACGGCCACGATCCCCTTCCAATGGGGTTCCTTGTGCACCTCGGCGTACCCGATGATGTTCATGGCCATCTGCCAGTAGCCGACCACGTAGTAGACGCAGGGGATGATGATCCAGAAGGCCACGCCGGCGCCGTAGATGTTGGTGCGCAGGGTCGCCGTGAGCCCCTTGCTCCCGCCCCCGACCAGCAACAGGAACAGATGGTGGAAGAGGCCGCCGATCAGCGTGACGGTGAGGAAGATCATGGGCAGGAAGATCGGCACCGCGATCATCACCCCCAGCGCCGCCCCGACGGCGGCCGCTCCGCCCGACTCCGACAAGCCCACGGCGCCGAGCAGCCCGCCGAGCAGCAGCGCCCAGACCCCGCAGGCAGGCAACAAGGCCGCGACCAGGAACTTGAGGGGCTCGCCGATGCCACCGCCGGGGTCGAGCGCCTGGAACAGCGCCTTCGGCTTGGTAAGCCCGTCAAGGGCGTCCTTCCACGTGAGAG
>CALCXL010000016.1 GCA_937907595.1 uncultured Pseudomonadota bacterium | reverse complement strand
CGACGACGACGCAGCCAACGACGACGACGCCGCCGGGGTCGACGCCGACGCCGACGGCTTCACGGACGACGTGGACTGCAACGACGCCGACGACGAGGTGTACCCGGGGGCGCCCGAAGCTTGCTGGAACGGCGTGGACGACGACTGCGACGGCGTGACGGACCTCGAAGGCACGGGCGACCGCTACGCGAGCTTCGACAACACGGTTGCGGTGTGGACCCCCAGCGAGGCGATGGGGGTGCCGGGGGCCGCCTCGTCCACCATCGAGCTGTGGCTGCGGGTGCCCGGACCGGCCTCGGTGGCGAGCCAGCGCTCCGTCGTGACCATGCTGGGCGATGCCACGGGTCCCCTGGGCCCCACCCTGACCCAGATCACGGTCGACCCCAACGGTCGGCCGAACCTGGGGGCGGTCTCCGAGGGCGGCAACGTCGCCACCAGCTCGCCCGAGGCCACCGATGTGCCGCCCCTCGGCGAGTGGATGCACCTCGCGTGGATCAGCGAGCCCGCCGCCGGTCGGCTCCGGGTGTTCCTCAACGGCGAGCAGGCGTGGTCGAACACGCTCCCCACCGATTGGGGTGTGGTGAACGCGAGCACCGCGTACTGGCTGGGCGGCGACTCCGCCAACAGCCCCGGCGTGGGAGACGTCGACGACCTGCGGATCTGGTCGGTCGCCCGCACCCAGGAGCAGCTCCAGGACGCTGCGTGCCGGCCCTTGACCGACGACGAGCGCGCCGATCTGCTCCTGGAGCACGACTTCGAGGAGGGCTTCACGCCCCGCATGGGCACGGCGGCCACCCTCACCCTCGAAGAGAATTCGATCAACGCGTTCACGGCCGCCCACCCCTGGGCGGACTGATCCACGCGCTCAATGGGGCTGGCCGTCGCAATCAGGGCTGGGCGTGCCCTCGGCGTGCCACCGCCGCGAGGGCCTCGTCCAGGGTGAGGTCCCAGCGCTCCCGGGCCCGCTGCACCAGCGCCTGCGGGGGAGCTTCGAGGTCGGTGAGCGCGACGCGACGGGCCAGGCCATCCCAACCCCCGGTCCACAGGGCGCGGCCGTCCGGCGCGAACTCCACCGAGGCGGCGCGGGAAGTGTGAGCCCGCAGCGCCAGCCGGCGGACGCCGCTCTCCAGCTCCCAGACCTGGACCTGGCCGTCGAGGGTCGTCGCCGCCACCCAGCGGTCGTCCGCGGAGATGGCCACGTCGACGATCATCTCCGCGCAGCCGGGGTAGCGAAGCTGCTCCTCCCCGGACTCCAGGTCGAACCGGCGAATCCCGCTCACGGTGCCGACGACCCCCCAGGAGCCGCGGGTCGCCAGGGCGATGGCGCGGGCGTCGGGGAGACCAGGCAGCGGGCGCGGTGCGGAGTCGCCGGGCTCCAGCCACTGGACGTGTCCATCCCCCACAAAGACGGCCGCGCCCCCGTCGGCCCGCACGTTCGCGTCGTACAGGGGCGTCGACGCCTCGAAGGAGACCCGGCTCTGGTCGCCGCCGGGCGCGGAGACGCGGGTGAGGAACCCGCGCTCGTAGGGCACCGCGACGAAGCCGTCGGCCATCGACACGATGCGGCGCCGCCCCCCCATCGTCGGCCCCGAGGGGAGCTCCTCCCAGGTCTCGGTGTCGAAGAGGCGGGCCCCGTGCAGCGCCGAGGCGGCGAAGAAGGAGCGGCCGTCCCGGCTCCAGGCCCCGTCCTTGAGCACGCTGTCCTGCCAGCGGCGCTCGGCGATCCAGCGCCCGTCGGGCAGGCCCCAGACCCGCAGCGCCCCGTCCCCGGCCAGGGTCACCAGGCGCCGACCGTCGGGGGAGAGGCGGACGGAGGTGAGGCCGGCGTCCGACCGCAGGTTCGATGCCGCCGGGCGCGCGCCGAGCGTCCACTCGCTCCACCGCGCGCCGAGCGTGATCACCCGATCCCCATCCACGGCGAGCAGGGCTCCGGCCTCCCGGGGGAACGCCGCCACCCACGCGTGCGCGTCGGGGGACCACACCCGAAGCCCGCCCCCGTCGGTGCCGACGGCGACCCGCCCCCCGTCCAGCCAGCGCACCCGGGCCACGGGATCCCCCCCGGTCTCGACGCGGTCGAGGACGCGTCCGGCCTCGGGGTCCACCAGGGCGACCCACCCGTCGTTGCCCCCCACCGCCCAGCGGCCGGTGGTCGGGTCGACGTCGATGGAGCGCACGTAGTCGTCCTTGCCCCCCCGGCGCCGCTCGAAGACGGTCGCCGCGCGCAGCGTTCGGCCCGAGCCGTCCGCCTCCAACACCCGGCCGTCCTCGCAGGCGAGCACGAAGCCGTCGTCGGTGGCGGTGGCGGCGGTCTGCCCGGAGTCGCCGCAGGGGTCCGCGTGCATCGCCTCGCCCGCCGCGGGGATCCGCACCTGGCCCCGGGAGTGCGCGAAGGCGAACCCGCCCCCGTCGGTCGGCGCGAGGGCCAGGCCCATGCCCGCGGGCCAGTCCCAGGAGCGCTCCTGCAGCACGGCGCCGTCGTCGACGGAGGCCCGGACCAGCCGCCTCTTCGACGCGTAGACCAGGTCGCGGCCGTCGGCGGAGAAGCTGATCAGGTGCAGCTCGGTCGGCTGCGACCACCGGGGCTGCTCTGCGCCGAAGTCCCAGATGGAGAGGACGCCCTCGGAGACGCAGGCCAGCTGCCGGCCGCGGGGGGAGAGGACCCGGCGGGAGCACGCGGGGGCGGGGGCGGACGCCGCTTGGGCGAGGGGCGCCTGGGGCGCGAGGCCCGCGAGCACGCCGCGCGCCTCGGGGCTGTCGTGCAGGAGCAGGGAGTGGGCGGCGAGGGTCTCGGCCTCGGGCCACGCACCGAGGGCCTCGGCTCGCCCAGCGTGCACGGCGAGGGACGCCGCGAGCTGCTCGTCGGCGGACTCCAGCGCGCGCGCCGTGTCTCGCTCAGCCGCCGTGGCCCGGAGCCGCTCGGCGCGGTTGTCCTGGTACGCCACGGCCCCGCCGACCAGGAGCGCCAGGGCCGCCACCGCGCCCACGGCGAGGGGGGCCCTCCATGCCTTCACGAGGCGGCGCAGGTGGTCGATTGGGGAGTACGCGTACGCCTGCACCAGGCGTCCGTCGATGTACCGGGCGACGTCGTCGGCCAGCTCCTTGGCGCTGGGGTAGCGGTCGATGGCGCGCGGCTGCAAGGCGCGGTCGGCGATGGCCGCGAGCTCCGTGGGCGCGTCGGGCGCCGCGTCGGCGGCCGAGGGAAGCACCCCGGCGCGCGCGAGCTCCAAGGCCTCCCCGGGGTCGCGGGCGGTGACGGGTGGAGTGCCGGCCAGCAGCTCCCACAGCACGATCCCGAGGCTCCAGACGTCCGATCGCTCGTCGGTGGGCTCGCCCCGGGCCTGCTCGGGGCTCATGTAGGCCACGGTGCCCACCACCCGCGCCTGGATCGGGTCGAGGCCGGGCCCGCGCGCCAGCCCCCAGTCCACCACCTGGGTCTCGCCGAACTCGCCGACCATCACGTTGGCGGGCTTGAGGTCCCGGTGCACGACGCCGACGCTGTGGGCGAAGGCCATCGCCTCACACACGTCCAGGAAGTGCCGCAGGAGCGTGAGGCGGCCCGGCAGCCCCGCGGCGGCGGCGAGGGCAGCGCCGAGGGTCCGGCCGCGCACGAGGCGCATCGTGTAGTAGAGGCGGCCGTTCGCCCCCACCCCGGCGTCGAAGACGGGGACGATCGAGGGGTGATCGAGCGCCGCGGTGATCGCCGCCTCGTGGGCGAGCTGCGACGCTCCCCCCGACCCCGCGGGCACCGTCGCCACCAGCTCCTTGAGGGCCACCTCGCGCCCCAACCGCCGGTCGTGGGCCCGCAGCACGCGGCCCATGCCTCCCCAGCCCAGGTCGGCGCCGCGCTCGTAGCGGTCGGCTTCCCGCACCCCGAAGGCGTGGTCCCGGGCCGCGCCGGGCTCCGCGTCCTGCCAATCCACGCCGCTGCCGGGGGACGGTCCGCTCCCCCCGTCCCAGGGTTCGCTGCTCAGGTTCGGTCCTGCACGTGGTCCCCGTCGTACAGGACGAGCTCCAGGTGGCCGTGGCGGTCGCTGCGCACGAGGTCGGGCCGCACGCGGGCGTCGCGCAGCTTGCGGCGCAGGCGGGCCAGGTTCGTATCCCACTTGCTGCGCAGGGGCGTCGAGCCCGAATCCCCCCTCCACACCTCGCGCGCCAGCAGCTCCCAGTGGACCGGCCCATCAAAGGCGACCAGCTCGCTCAGGATGCGCGCTGACAGGCCCGAGAGCGTCAGGACCTCCTCGCCGGGCCGGTGGAGGTGCACGGTGTCGAAGCGCGCCTCGATGCGCAGCGGTCGGTACACGCCCGAGCCGACGAACGTGGGCATCTGCCCCGCCGACTCGAGGGGCATCGCGATGCAACGAAAGGCCCGACCCGCGACCTCGAACTCCACCCCGGGGGACAGCACCTGCGGGGACGAACCGGGCACGCGGACGCGAAAGACGTCGCCGGCCGAGTAGAGCCAGGCAGCGGCGTCGCCGGTGTAGCGCGGGGTGATCCGGGGTCGGGGGCTGAGGTGGAGGGACGACACGCCGGACAGGACCTGGGGCGCGAGATCGGGGCCCTCGATGCCCAGCACCTGATCGGGGAGCTCCACGGCCACGACCCCCAGGACCAGGCCCCGGGCCACCTCGACCTCGAGACCCGCGGTGAGCTCGACGTCCGACGTCGGGCGCTGCTCCACGGCGAAGCGGCCGCGCAGGGCGAGCAGGCGCAGGGAGCGTCCGCGCAGGGAGACCAGGGCGTGGGCCTCGGAGATGCGCTCGTCGTCAAGCTGCAGGGCCGCGGAGGCGAGGCGCCCCACGAAGTCCCCGTGGCCGAGCTCGCGCACGGTGCCGTCGGGCAGCAGGAAGCGGACGAAGGCGCGCACGGGCTCCGATCGGGGCGGGGGGAGCCGCCGATCATACGCGGGCGCCCGTCCGGGCGGGGGGCGCCAGGCCCAAGTGACTGACATCACTCGGTTGTTGGAAGGCTGACAGATCCCGTTGAGCCGGTCGGCGTGGTCGTCGTCCGTGGCGTCGTCGTCGTCCGCGGAGAGCCCCCCTACTGTGGCCGCAACACCATCCCCAACCCCTCGCTCTCGGCGCTCAGGGAGTAGCCGACGGTCGCCTCCAGGCCGTCGTGGGCGGCGATGATCAGGGTGTAGACCCCGGCGGCTTCGCTGACGAAGGTGTTGTCGGGGCAGCCGCGCGGGCGGTCCGGCGGGTTGTTGGCGGGCTCGGTGGAGCAGGCCCAGTCGGCGTTGAGGTACTCCGCCCGGAAGTCGCCCACCTCGGGGCCGGCGAGGGCGAGGCCGTCGGCGTCGTAGACCATCACGTAGAGGTCGCCGGCGCGCTCGTCGTTGTCGGCGGAGATGGTGAGCACCTGGTCGTCGACCAGCGCGACTTCGAAGGCGTCGCCGTCCACGGTGCGGGGCAGCAGATCGCCCTCCTGCACCACGCCGACGGGCACCAGGCCTCGGATCGGCTCGACGGCGGGGTCCTCCACCTCCTCGGTCGGGCAACCCGAGAGCACAGCCAGCAGCGTCGCCAGCAGCAGGGTCGATGGGGGGTGCGGGCGGATCAGAGCTCCATGTCCAGGGCCTCGAAGGCGCCGTCGGCGGGTTCGGTGGAGGTGCGGCGGAAGCGCAGCAGGGGCACCGGCTCATCCAGACCCTTGAGGGAGGCCGAAAAGTCCTCGCTGTGCCAGTCCAGGGACCGCAGCGTGCTGCAGTCGTCGGTGCGGCGGGCGACGTGCCGGGTGACCACGATGTCTTCGCCCTCGCTGCGTCCCTGCACCCGCGCGGCCAGGTTCACCGCGCCGCCGAAGTAGTCGAGCCGATCGTTGAGCTGCACCACGATCGCGGGCCCCTCGTGCAGGCCGACCTTCAGCTTGCAGGGGTGGGTGTGGCCCTGGTCGCGCACG
This sequence comes from uncultured Pseudomonadota bacterium, assembly GCA_937907595.1. Lineage (GTDB taxonomy): Bacteria > Myxococcota_A > UBA796 > UBA9615 > UBA9615 > CALCXL01. The sequence goes on along the minus strand of CALCXL010000016.1, from coordinate 4,809 downwards.
TAGGCCTCCACGCGGTCGTGCAGGGCGCTGGCGGCCCTCAAGGCGTCGTCGGGGTGGGGGAAGGCGGCCATGATCGCGTCGCCGATGGTCTTGACGATGGCCCCGCGGTGCGCGCCCACGATGTCGGTCAGGATGTCGAAGTGCGTCCACACCAGGTTGAAGGCGGCCGCGTCGCCGATCTCCTCGTACATGGCCGTGCTGCCCACCAGGTCCGTGAACAGGATCGTCACGCTCTGCACCGCCAGGGACACGCCCGGGCTGAGCATCTGGTGGCTGAACAGGTCCCGGAAGCGCTGCGCGGCGACCAGTTCCCCCGCCGGCAGGGCGTCGTCGGCCCAGCTCACGTCCTCGATCAGCGCCAACACCCGCCGATTCGAGCGGTTCTGCACCGCCACGACCGCGGGCTCCCCCGGCCGCAGCAGGGGGTCGTCGCCCTCCAGCCCCTCGTCGGTCACGGAGATCACCCCGCCGCGCTCGGCCTCGGTCTCCCCCGACACCAGCCAGCGAAACGCCTCACTCCCGGAGACCCGCAAGCGGTAGCGCCCGGCAGGCAGCCGCACCACCGGCGCGAAGTCCTCCCCCGGCTCCAGCATGCGCTGGTAGAGCACGTGGGCCGTGGTGGCCGGCCCGCCCTGGCAGTAGGTGGCCGACTCCACCTCGCGCACCTGCGGGTGGGGGGTGAACACCGCCTCCAGGCTGCGGTCCAATTCCACGTCGAAGTGCAGGTTGCAGGCCGAGCAGAAGGCGCGCTCGGACACGTCGCTCAGGGAGTCCCAATTCTCCTTGTCCCCGCGGCAGTGGGGGCAGATGGCGTCCCAGCGCAGGTTGATCAGGCCCTTGTGGGTGGCGGTCAGGCAGCCGTCGAGCACCTGCTCCCGGGGCATGTTCCAGCGGCGTGCCAGGGCGTAGGGGCGCAGGCGTCGGACCTCGTCGTCGGCCGCGCTCAGCAGCAGGGCGGCGAGCTTTCCGACCCCACCCTGGGGGGACAGGGCCGCGGCCTCCCGGGCGATCGCCTCCACCCGCGCGATCTGCTGGGGCCCGGCCTGGTAGGGCGGCAGGGAGGTGAAGGCGTCGGCGGGCAGCTCGTCGAGCAGGCCCTCGTCGGCGCGCTCGGCTTCCAGCCGGGTGTGGATCGCCTCCTCCGCGGCGCTCAGGTGCTTGCGCATGGCCGGCAGCACCTCGCGGCCGAAGCCCCACCGCCAGACCTTGCCCAGCAGCCCCCGCGGGTTCATCCAGAAGCTGTGCGTGACCGTGCAGCCGGCCAGGGGGTCGGTGACGTCGTTCGGGCTCAGCGTCATGCGGTGCAGGCTGCGCTCGAACGGCCCCTTGCTGTAGACCCGCCGCAGCTCGAACCAGCGCTCGTGCTCCCACGCGGAGAAGAACTCCTCGCCCACCAGCGTCAGCCGGTTGGCCTGGGTCACGAAGAACCGGCGCGACGTGCCGTCTGCCTGGGGCTCGTCCCGGTAGTCGTAGGTACCCAACCCCGCGACCAGGTTGATGCGGTGGGTGTCCGTGTTGGTGGCCCAGGCCAGGGCGATCGGGCCCCGGAAGGCCATCGTCAGCTGGTGATCGGGCGGGCCGAAGTCCGTGGGCGGCGGGGGCAGCCCCTCGAGCTCGTGCAGGGGATCGGCCAGGTCGGGGTCGAAGGTCGTGGGCTGATCGTCGGTGGCCTCGCCGGTCGCCGCGCCGTCCGCTGGGTCCTTCGACCGGGCCGTGACGGCCTCCTCCGCCAGCGCGGTCAGCGCGTCGTCCTCGTCCTCGTCGCCCATCCCAGCCGCTCCCGTCCAGGAGCCAGAATAGCGGCTATCCGTCGGCCGGCTTCCAGTTGGCGGCGACCGCGTCCGGGGCCGGCGCGCTGCCGTCGCCCAGGCCCAGGTGGTCGTTCATGTACTTCTTCAAGAGCTTGCGGTGCTCCTTCTCGAGCATGTTCAGCCGGTACTCGTTGATGATCTTGACCTCCATCTCCTTCCAGTCGTCCCAGCAGACGGAGCAGATCTTGGCCTGGATCTCGTTCCAGTACTTGTTGGGGACCGGCGGGCTCATGGCCACCATGGGCTCCCCGCTGGTGGGGTGGTTCTCGCCGCCGACGGCGCTGCACTTGTGGCACGTGAAGGACATGCTGTCTCCGCTCGGAAAAGGGGCCGAAGGGTAGAGTCGAGTCCGCGCACCCGCAACGGCGATCGGCGCTTCTGCTCGCCCCCTTGCCCGCCCCCGCCCCCGCGTGGGAGCCTTCGCCGTGCAGCACCCGCTCCTCTTCGCCCTCTGCCTCCTGTTGTGCGCCTGCCCCCAGGTCGCCGGCGACCCCCCTGACGACGACGACGCAGCCGACGACGACGACGCAGCGAACGACGACGACGCAGCCGACGACGACGACGCGGCGAACGACGACGACGCAGCCAACGACGACGACTCCACCCCCGATCCGGCCTGGCGCAGCGCCCTGTACCCCGACGACTGGGAGCCCTCCTTCACCGACGCCGAGGGCCGCTTCCTGCACGACTTCAGCTACGCCGGCTACCACCGCGGCGAGGTCCCCCTGCCCGAGGCCCCGCCCGTGGCCGCCGACGTGCTCGACTTCGGCGCCGACCCCACCGGGGCCACCGACTCCACCGACGCCATCCAGGCTGCCATCGACTCCGTCACCGAAGGCACCGTCTTCCTGCCCGCCGGCTCCTACCGCTGCGACGGCCTGCTGCGCGTGGAGCGCTCGGGGGTCGTCGTGGCCGGCGCGGGGCCCGACGACACGTTCCTGTGGTTCACCCGCGGCACCAACATGTCGGACACCGGCCACATCACCTTCGCCGGCACCCTCACCCGCGGCGACGAGGTCCTCCTGGTCGACGACGCCCCGGCCCGCTCCTTCGACCTGGAGGGCGCGGTGCCCGGCGAGGACGTGGCGATCGGCTGGGTGATCACCGACGACTACGTCGCCGAGCACGGCATGTCGGACACCTGGCAGGCCTTCAACGGCACCTGGCAGCCCTTCTTCCGCCGCGAGGTCCTGGCCGACGGCTCCCTGGACATCCCCCTACGCGCCGCCGCCCTGGTGCGCGACGGCGCCTCCTACAAGCCCGAGTCGGGCTACCTGCGGGAGGTGGGGCTGCAGGACCTGTCCGTCTCCACTGTGGTGTCCTGGTCCGACGCCTGGAGCAACGATCGCAGCCACGCCGTGCGCATGCACCAGGTGGCGGACGCCTGGGTGCGCAACGTGCGCTCCTTCGAGTCGGAGAACAGCGGCGACGACCGCGGCCGGCACCTGCAGTCCGGCGGGATCATGGTGGTGGACAGCAAGCGCGTGACCATCGCCGACTGCGAGCTAGGCCCGTCGCAGAACCGCGGCGGGGGCGGCAACGGCTACCTGTTCGAGGTCTCCCGGGTGGGGGAGGTCCTGGTGCGGGACAGCGTGGGCACCGGCGGGCGGCACAACTTCATCCAGAACTGGGGCTTCGGCACCACGGGCTGCGTGTGGCTGCGCACACACTCCCGCGAGGGCGTCTCCAACTTCAACGACAGCGAGCTGTTCTCCTCGGTCGGCCTCAGCGAGTTCCACCACAGCCTGGCCACCGCCAACCTCATCGACAGCAGCGTGGCCGACGACGGCTGGGGGGCCACCAACCGCGGGGACTGGTCGACGGGGGCGGGGCACTCGGCGAGCGAGAACGTCTTCTGGAACACCGCGGGCGACGGCGTGGTGCGCTCGTACCAGTACGGGTGGGGCTACGTGATCGGAACGACGGGCGTGTCCGTCGAGGCCTCCATCGCCGACGACGGCCTCTTTTCCCCCGGGGAGGGCACCGAGCCCGACGACTTTGTCGAGGGGATGGAAATCGGGGAGCACGTGACCCCTTCGTCCCTCTACGAAGACCAGCTCCTCCGCCGGCTGGGGCGATGACATCACTGCAAGGAGCCGCGCTCTGACCGCCAGAATGCCCCTCAGGATCCCGCGCAAACTGCCGATCGGTACGGAGAGATCCCGTGTGGAGCGGGGGATCGATGCCCACAGTGAGGTCATGCAGATACGTCTCCTGGTGATGCTGACGGCCCTTTGCCTGGGCGCCCCGGCCTGGGCCCAGCCCGCCGACGCAGACGATCCGGCCGCGGAGGATCCCGCCGATCCCGACGCGGATCCCGCCGATCCCGCCGCGGAGCCCGCCCCGCCCCAGGTCGACGTGGCCGCCGCGGCGATGGCCGCCTCCCAGGTCCACGAGCAGCACTGCGCCGACACCAGCGGCAACGACGTCTCCGTCTTCGGCGCCGCCATGAGCCAGGGCAGCGGCGCCCTGGTGGAGGTCAGCGCGGCCTACGACGCCACGAAGGACCCGTCCCTGCTCTTCTGGCGCGGCCTGCTGGCCCTGTGCATCGGCCGGGAGGACGTGGGCGCCACCGACCTGCAGGCCTTCCTGGACGGGGTGGAGGGCCAGAGCGCCTACTCCGACCAGATCCGCGACGCCCGCCGCCGCCTCCGGCGCGTCCAGGTCAGCCTGGAGCGCGGCTCCGACTCCACCCCGGCCCCCGGCGGCATCGTGGCGGGCGTGGGCCTGGCCGCCGGCACGGGCGCCTTCGCCGGCCTCTCCAGCTGGCAGGCGGTGGAGCTCCGCCTGGCCACGGAGAACCTCGTCGAAGGTCGCTTCCAGCAAGCGGACATCGACGCCGCCCTGGAGGAGGGCCCCCAGCAGGCCGAGCGCGCCAACGCCTTCCTGGGCGCCGCCGTGGGCATGGGGGTGGGCTCGCTCGTCGCCTTCGTCGTCACCGCCGCCACCCGGGGCCGCTCGGCCGGCGCCGCGTCCTGGAACGCCCCCGCTCCGGTCC
>CALCXL010000015.1 GCA_937907595.1 uncultured Pseudomonadota bacterium | reverse complement strand
CTGGTGGCGTCGGGCTGCGTGGCGGGCACCTACTTCACCGGGGACCCGGTCTTCGACGCGCTGGGCTCCATCTTCATCGGCGTGATGCTGGCCGGGGTCGCCGTGCTGCTGGTGCAGCGCAACCGCGAGCTGCTCATCGGCGAGGCGCCGGACTCCAGCAAGGTCGACCAGATCTCCGACATCATCCGCAGCTTCGAGACCGTGGAGTCCCTCCACGACGCCAAGGCGATCGTCCTGGGCAGCGACAGCATTCGCTACAAGGCGGAGGTCGAGTTCGACGGCCGCGTCCTGGCCCGCCGGGTGGCCGAGCGCAAGGACCTGATCTCCGACCTGGAGCACCTCAAGGACGCCCTGGCCCTCAAGCACTACCTGGAGCTGTTCGGTGAGCAGGTCCTGGAGGAGCTGGGCAACGCGGTGAACGAGATCGAGCGAGCGGCGAGCGACGCCGTGCCCGAGCTCGCCCACATGGACCTGGAAGCCGACTGATCGAGCGACGGGCCCCACGGTCCGTCGGCCGACCGCGCTCTACTCTTCGACCCGCGCCGCGCCCGCGTTGGCCAGCCGCTTCACCATCACGCCGGCCAGCCGCTTGATGATCGCCGGGTGCTCGTGGATGAGCATCTGCAGCTCCGTCGACTTGAGCACCAGCGCGCGCGAGGGCTCCAGGGCCCGCACTGTGGCCGAGCGCGGCATCTCCGTCAGGAAGCTCATCTCGCCGAACACCTGGCCGATGGCGATCTCGCCCCGATCGATGCTGCCGTCGGGCTTGCTGACCTCGAAGCCGAAGCGCCCGTCCACGGGGATGTAGACGTCGTTCTGCCGATCGCCCTGCCAGATGATCGGCTCCCCCTGCGCCAGCCGCAGCACGAACATGGAGTGCACCACCTCCATCTGCACCTCCGCCGGCAGGGTGCGGAAGAGCTCGCTGCGGTCGAGGAAGGCCAGGCGCTTGAGGGTCTCCTCGGCCGCGCTGTCGCCGCCCGCCCCCACGACGTGGTCGTAGAGCCGCTGATCGGTCTCCGTGGGCAGCTTGCTGGAGACGTCCAGGTCCAGGCCGATGGACGCGGCCACCCGCGACGGCAGCAGCTCGCGCAGGGGCTCGGGCACCAGGGGGGCCAGCATCTCCAGGCGATCGCTCTGGCCCTGCTCCCAGGACTCGAGCAGGAAGTCGCCGTTGCGCCGCAGGTTGGCCTGGGCCACGGGCACGCCCAGGTTGGACTCCTGCAGGCGCTCGAGGAGCTCCGTGCGGTAGCGCTTGTAGAAGTAGCGGGCGGCGACGGTGCTGCGGCGCTCGCAGCGTTGGAAGGCGCGGTAGCAGGCCTTCACCTCCTCCGTGGTCGAGTGGTAGTCCCGGGGGTGGTGGGGCAGCAGGTCCGGCAGCAGGCCCAGGTGGTCCCGGGCGAACTCCATGACGTAGGCCGTCTCCCGGCTGGTCAGGTCCACCTGCAACCAGCCCAGTTGGTAGTACAGGTAGCTGATCTGGTCGCCGGTGTAGGTGGCGTTGAAGTCCATGATCAGGTCGTCGCGGCCCTCCAGCCGATCCGCGACGTCCTTCTCCAACACCCCGGCCACGCGCAGCACCTCCAGGGCGCCGACGTCGAACAGCTCCTCCATGGCCTGGATGGCCACCATGGTCTTGGTGCCGATGGCGCCCTGGGCGTAGAGCCCCTGCAGCACGTCGGCGTAGCTGTCCTGGGCCAGGGTCTCCTCGCCGACGGACTCCGCCAGGCCGGCCAGGGTGCGCTGCAGGAAGTGCGTGGCGAACTCGCGCTCGGGCAGGCTCCAGCGATGCTTGGTCAGGGCCAGGGCCAGGGCGTTGGCGATCTGCTCCTCCAGCCACAGGTTCGACGGGTCGAAGCGGCCGGCGCGGTGGCGCAGGTGGTGGCCGATCTCGTGGGCGATGAGGCGGGGGATGCAGAGCTTGAGGAAGCGGAGGAGCTCGTGCTCGTCCGACGCGCTGAAGAGCGAGCCGATCAGCATCTGGAAGACCTGGATGGAGCCCGAGGTCCACTCGGGGATCGACAGGTAGATGCGCTCGTCGACCAGGCTGTAGTAGCAGAGCAGGCCCGACGCGCGTTCGATCTCCAGGGCGGGGTCGACGGGCAGCCCGTAGGCCAGCAGCTCGTCCTTCAGCTCGTGGAAGAAGCGGTTGCCCAACTTGTAGAGATCGTTCTCGAGCCACTCGTCCATCAGACCCCCGAGCCGGCCCTCACGCCGTCGCCGCGGCGCCATCCTCGCTGGCGCGGGCCGGGGAGTCCAGCCGGGCCAGATCGCCCTCGGCGCCCAGCTCCATCAGCGTCCGGCGGGCGCGCTCCGCCGCCTCGGAGGCCTCCTGCCCCTCCAGGCGACGGGCCCGTTCCAGGTCGACCAGCGCGCCCTCGTAGCGCAGACCCAGCTCCTGGGCGTGGGCGGCGGCGGCCTGCCAGCGCTTGCGGGCGGCCGATCCCTTGCCCCGAAGCCACAGCAGCGTGCCCTGGGCCAGCGCGGCGCGCGGCTTGAAGTAGCGGAAGGTGCCGGCGTGGGTCTTCAGGCCCTTGACCGCCCGCGCGGCGATCACGTCGATCGAGCTGCCGTCGGGCGGGCTCACCGGGCGCCCCGCGGCCACGGCGTCCAGGGCCGCGAAGGCTGCCTCGGCCGCCCCCCCGAAGGCCGGCAGGTAGGTGTACATGGTCAGGGGCCGCTCCTTGAAGCGGTCGACCGTCTCCAGGGCGGCCACCAGGGCCTCGTCGTGGCGCCCTTCGCGGCTCAGGGACTGCGCGCGCACGCCCTCGAGCACCACCCGGGTGAAGGGATCCAGGCGATCGATCAGGCCGTCGGCCTCCTGCAGGTTCCGGCGCACGCGGGCGGCGTCGCCCAGGGCCAGCAACGCGGGGGCAGAGAACGTGAGGCTCCAGGCCTGATGCTCGATGTTCTGCCGCTCCCGGGCGGAGGCCAGGACCTCGCCGAAGGAGGTCATCGCCGTCGACGGAGCGCCGGTCAGCCACGCGCCGATGGCCTGCACCGTCAGCCCCACCTCCAGCGTCTCCCGATCGCCGATGCGCCGGGAGAGCTCCAGCCCGCCCTGGACCACGTCGACGAAGGGCTCCCACCGGCAGAGGGTCAGGTGGTCGACGCCCTCGGCCCAGTCGGCCACCGTCACCGCCGACTGGTCGTCGGTGCTGCGGGCGCGCACGAAGTAGCGGTCGGCCAGCTTGCCCAGGCGCAGGGTGCCGGCGATGTTGCCCAGGCTGCTCAGGCCCTCGCTGGCCGGCCGATCGTCGCCGGCGCGCTCGCCCAGGTTCACGCCGACCAGGCTCATGGTGAACCACTTGAGGGGCTCGACCGTGAAGTAACACGTGTTGCCGTAGACGGACGTGTGCCGGGCCGCCGACAGCAGCCGGGCCCGGTGCGCGTCGTCCTTCACCCCGGGCCGGAGCCACGGCAGCAGGACGTTGCGGGCCTGGATCAGGACCTCCCACAGCGTGCGCAGGACCCAGCCCGCGGTGCTCTGCGGCAGAGACAGGCCCAGCGCCACGATCGCGCCGGTCAGGGCCTCCTGGGCCAGCAGGAACTCCCCGGTGCTGTGCCATGCCTCGCCCTTGCGGCCGGTCCAGTCGTGCAGGCGGGCGGGGGCTATGGGCTGGCCCTCGTGCGCGGACTCCCCGGCGACCTCGAACGCGGAGTCCAGAAGCTCCAACGCCTCACGGGAGGCGCCGCGGCGGGTGGCGATGTACGCGGCCTGGTCCAGGCACTCCAGGGCGCGCTCGAACGCGCGGGCGCGGCGCCAGTGGTGGGCGAGCAGGGGGTAGAGGGGGCGGTGGTCGTCGGTGGAGGCCTCGTGCCACTCGGCGATGGCGCGATGCAGGGCGCGGCGGCGGGTGAAGGGCAGCAGGCCGTAGGCGCTCTCCTGGACGACCAGGTGCCGGAACGCCCACTGGGGGTTGGCGCCGACGGCCTCCTGCACGAGGAGATCGGCCGCGCTGAGGCGAACGAGCTGGGCGCGCAGCGCGTCGTCGGAGCCCTGGACGGGGTGCACGGCGGAGAGCACCTGCCAGTCGAACTCGCGGCCGACCACCGACGCGATCTTGGCGGTGAGCGCGTCCCGCGGATCCAGGCGGTCCAGGCGGGCGGTGACGACGCCCTGAAGCGTGTCCGGCAGGTCCAGGCTGCGGATGGAGTCGCCCCCCTCGAGCACGCAGGCCCCCTCCTCCACCCGGACCTGGCCCGACTCGACCAGGGCCCAGACCAGCTCCTCGGCGAAGAAGGGGTTGCCGTCGGCGCGGCTGAGCACGGCGGCCGCCACCGCGGGGGGCAGCGTATCCACCCCCAGGCGGCGGCGGGCCAGCTCGATGAGGTCGTCGTCGGGCAGGCCGCCGAGGACCAACAGGTCGGATCGCTCGACGTCGACGATGCGGCGGCGTTCCGGCGGCGCGCGGTCCCCCATGGGCCGGGAGGAGAGGACCAGCAGCACCCCCTCCACGCGGCGGACCATCGCCTCCGCCAGGGCCCAGGAGGAGGGGCCCATCCACTGCACGTCGTCCAGCAGGATCAGGCGCGGCGCGCCGCGGGCGCCCTCCTCCATCAAGAAGAGCAGCAGGCGGCTCAGGGCGTCGGCGGCGGCGGGGCCGGGCATGGCCTCGGTGGCGTTGTTGGGCGCCAGGCCCACGCGCAGGACCGGCTCCAGAAGCGGGGCCCAGGCGGCGAACTGGGGCTGGGCGCCCAGGGCGCGGCGTACGCGGACCAGGGCCTCGGCGCCGCCTTCCACGGCGGCCAGATCCAGGAGCTGGACGTAGACCTCCCGCCAGACGCGGTAGGCGTCGGCGCGGGTCGCGGCGTCGGCGGCGCCGAGCAGGGGGCTGATCCCCCGGGAGAGGGCCTCCTCGTGGAGCCAGGCGCTGAGCAGGGACTTGCCCATGCCCGCGTCGCCCTCCACCAGCACCACGCCGCCCTCACCGTGGGTGGCCAGCCGATCCAGCCGCCGCGCCAGGCGATCGCGCTCGTCCTCCCGGCCCACCAGCCGCCGCCCGCCCAGCTCCGCGGGGGACAGCGCCTCGGCGTTGAGGGTCAGCGAGTCCAGGGTCATCGACGCCAGGGAGCCCAGCGTGCCGCTGCGCAGGGAGTCGCTGCTGCCCGTCAGCAGGGCCTCGTGCCGGCCGGTCAGCAGGACCTCGTGCCGGCCGGTCAGGTCGCGCTCGGCCACCGCCCGGTGCAGGAGCACGGGGTGCTGCTTGCCCTTGAGACGGACCGGGGGCTGGTCGAGGAACGCGACGCGACCCAGGGCGTTCTGGGTGGTGGTGGTGTCGCACCAGGTGGCGTCGGGGGCGGCGGCCATGAGCCGCGCGGCCAGGTTCACCGAGTCGCCGAGCATCGTGTATTCGCGCCGACGGGGCGAGCCGTAGGGGCCGCAGAAGACGCGGCCGGTGGCGACGCCGATGCCGAAGGACAGGCCCTCGGCGACGCACGCGGCCTCGATCTGGAGCGCGGTGCGCACGGCCCGCACGGAGTCGTCGCCGTGGGCCTGGGGCGGGTAGCCGAAGGCGGCGACGATGGAGGTGCCGCGATCGTCGACCAGGACCTTGTCCAGCGTGCCCTCGAAGACCTCCAGGGCCTCCAGGGCCCGGGCGAGAACCCGCTGGATGCGCACGGCCTGCTCGGGCACCGCCGGATCGCAGCCGCGCAAGAGCACGAAGAGCGGGGTGACGGTGCGCAGCTCCGCCATCCAGTCCGTTTGGCCGACGTCCACGTGGGACAGCACGGCCGCGGGGAGGAAGGCGCGCAGACCGGCGGCGGCGCCATCGGACCAGGGCAGCCCGGCCGGCGGGTCCTCGGGGTTCGGGGCCGGCGCGGCACCGTGGAGCCGCAGGGCGCCGTCGTGGAGTTCGCCCTGGACGCCGTCGGGCAACGCACCGGCGCCCTGGGCCCACAGCATGGTGTCCCCGGGTTGGGCCGCCCGCTCGGCCGCGGCGACGGCGTGCAGGGCGGGCCCGGAGCCCACGGCGACCCAGCGCTCCCCGGCGCCCAGCTCGTGCAGGGACAGGGCCCCGCAGCCGATGCCCACGCGCACCTGCAGGCCCTCGGCCCCGAAGCTCTGCGCGGCCAGGGCCCGGTGGCAACCGTCGGCGGCGGCGACGGCGCGGGCCAGGGCGTCGTCGTGGGTCCAGATCGCCAGGAGGGCGTCGCCGGCGAAGGAGAGCACGTCGCCCCCGGAGTCGGCGATCGCGTCGATCATCCCGCCGAAGGCCTGGTTGAGGAGCTCCGTCAGCCGCTCGGCGCCGTCGGGGCCGCGCTCGGCCAGGCGCTCGGTCAGGGCGGTGAAGCCGGTGATGTCGGCGAAGAGGGCCGCGCCCTCGCTGGACTGCGTGGCCCAACGGTCCGGGGGGCCGCCGCGACGGGCCAGGCGACGGACCAGCCAGCGGGGCACGTACCGCTGCAGGGCGCTGAGTTCGCTGTTCACGCTCCCCCCGGTGGAGTCCGACCTCTGGACGGGGGCGACAGGCTAGCAGTGTTCGGACATCGGCCCCCGGCAGCGCCCTGGGGCGGGATCAGCCCGGGGCGCGGGCGCGCAGCTCGGCGAAGAGGATCGGCAGGTCGACGAAGCGGCGGAAGAACCCCTCACCGAACGCGTTGAGCACGAAGCCGTCGGGCCCCAACTCGAACATGGAGCCGATGAAGTGGGAGCTGCCCACGTCCAGCTCGGAGGACTCCTGCTCGACGAAGCCCGAGGCGGCCAACGCCGACTGCAGCGTGTCGACGGTGGGGGTGCCGGGCACAGCCCAGGTGGCGTCGTAGGCGGCCAGCTCCTCCTGCTGCTGGGGGGAGAGCCGGCCGGGGCGCCGGACCACGTCCTTGATGTAGAGGCGGCCGCCGGGGCGGAGGACGCGGCGGGCCTCGGCGAAGAGGGCGGCGGGGTCCGTGGAGTAGCCGGCGCTCTCCAGGTAGAGCACGCAGTCGAAGGAGGCGGCGGCGAAGGGCAGGTGGTGGTAGTCGGCCACCTGCACGCGCACGCGGTCGGCCAGCCCCGCCGCGGCGATGCGGTCGGCGGCCAGGGCGGCCTGCACCGGGGAGAGGGTCACGCCGTCCACCACCACATCGGCCAAGGCCGCGGCGATGTCCAGGGCCGGGCCGGCCACGCCGCAGCCGGCGTCCAGGACGCGGTGACCGGGCAGAACGCCGGCGCGCTCCGCGAGCGCCAGGTTGGATCGTGCCGCGTCCTCCACGCCACCACGGCGCAGCAAGCCCGCCTGGAAGGTGGGGCCTGCGTGCTGCAGGAAGGTGGCGCTGTGCTGGTCGTAGAAGGCGCGGACTCCGTGCAGGGGGTCCGTCACCGCCTACCCGAGCGCGGCCTGGCCCAGCTGGCCGCCGGCGGCCTCGAGCATCTTCTCGACCGTCTCCGGGTCCAGAGCCTCCAGCTGCTTGAGGGTGGCGTCGTCGACCTCCACCCCCTCGTCGGCCAGCGTCTGACGCGGGTTGGTGAAGAGTCGCTTGCGAAAGTCCTCGTCTGCGATGGCGCGTCCGATGACTTCGTGGGGGAGCTTGATCATGTGGCCTCCTGGCTTGCCCGCCGAGCGGCCACAGCAAACCACATCCGGGGCGGCGGCGACAGGTGGATGTGGGGGGTGGCTCCCTACTCCCCACGAGGATGCACCGCCCGCAGCACGCGGCGAGCGCCGACGTCCAGGGCGGTCGTGAAGTCGCCGCCCGGCCAGAGCACCGTGACGCGATCGGCGGAGGCCGCCTCACCCAGCCCGAAGTGCAGCCTCGGCGCCGACTGCCCGGTGGCCCGCACGGCGTAGAGCTCGCGCACCTGCAGGCGGCCCCCCTGCTCCACTTCGACCCGCGCGCCGATGCCCCGGGGGTTGCCCGGCGGCCCCTGAAGCTCCACCTCCAACCAACCGGCGGCGCCGCAGCGGTTCATCCAGAGCTGCGGGCGGTGGCCCGGGCCGGCCACCACCACGTCGAGCCAGCCGTCGCGGTCGAAGTCGGCGGTGGCCAGGCCGTAGTGGGGGCGCGGGTCGCCGAAGCCCAGGGCGGCGGTTCGGTCGGCGAAGGTGCCGTCGCCGAGGCCCTGCCAGAC
>CALCXL010000014.1 GCA_937907595.1 uncultured Pseudomonadota bacterium | reverse complement strand
CAGCCGCTGCTGCGCGCGCCACCAGAGAGGGCGCCATGCCATGCACCACCGCGCGGTGGCCGATCGTCACCCGCGCCCCGATCCGCGTCGTCGACTGCCCGCCCGTCGCGTGCACCACGGTGCCGTCCTGCACGTTGCTGTCCTCGCCGATCACGATCGCGCCCTGATCTCCGCGCAGCACCGCGGTCGGCCAGACCGACACGCCCCGGGCCAGGGTGACGTCGCCGCCGATGTACGCCATGGCGTGCACCCAGGCGTCGGCGTGGATGCGGGGGACGAAGTCCAGGTAGGGCTCGATCATGGGGTCGGGGGGCTCTCCATCCAGCGGCGCAGCACGCCGTGGAAGTGGGAGGCAGCGGCCTCCTCGTCGTGCAGGGTCTGGGTGCTGACCCGCTGGGTGTCCACGCCGCGCTGGAAGCGGTCGAGCACCGTCAGGTCCTCCCAGAGGATGTAACGCGAGGCGGCCCAGGTGCCGTACACCCGGGCGAGCTCGATGCCTCGGGCGCCCTGCCGCTTGCAGAAGGCGTAGCGCAGCCGGCAGCTGTGCGTGTCGATGGGGAAGACCTGCATCACCGTCAGGTGGAAGGGCAGGACGTTGATGAGGAAGTTCGGGAAGACCAGGTACTTGTGCAGCGCGGAGACCTGCAGGGGGGTGTAGGGGCCTCCCCGGGTGCAGCGGCGGTCCAGGGAGGCGCGCCAGCCGTAGGCGGCGATGGGCAGGCGCTGGCGGGTGTGGTCGCCGTAGGACTGCAGGTCCGGGCCGCGGGTGACGTGCTTGTTGATGGTCCGGCCGTGCACGAAGGGCACATGGTAGAAATCCATGGCGTTCTCGAGCATGGCCTTCCAGTTGGCGGGCACGACCTCGTCCTTGATCGCGATGGGCCGCATCTCCTCCAGGCGGTAGGGGGCCAGCTCGTCGGGCAGGCTGCCCAGCGTGGCCAGCAGGGGCGGCGCGTCGGGATCCAGGTTGATCCACACGAAGCCCAGCCAGGTGCTCGATCTCACCGCGTGCAGGCCCATGCGGTTGGTGTCCAGGGCGTCGAAGCCGCCGATGCGGGGCACGCCCTTCAGGGAGCCGTCCAGGCCGTAGGACCAGCCGTGGTAGGGGCAGTCCAGGGTGTCCGCGTGGCCGCAGCCCTCCAGCATCCGGCTGCCGCGGTGCCGGCAGGAGTTGTGCAGCACCCGCACCCGGCCGGACTCGTCCCGCACCGCCACCAGGGACTCGCCCAGCTCGTCGAAGACGACGTAGTCGCCGGGCCGTGGGATCTGTTCCTCCCGCGCCACCACGATCCAGGCGCGCTTGAAGACCTCGTCCTCCTCCCGGCGCAGGTGCTCGGGATCGGTGTAGTGCGACGACGGCACCGTGCGCACGCCGGCCCAGGGCTGGTTGTCCTCACCGGACCGATTCTGGCGCTGCGGGTCCACTCGGCTCATCGGGACGATCGGGGCCTCCGCGCGGGAGCATAGCCGGCCGGTTCGGGCCACCGCATGACCGTTCCGCGGGCCCGCCGGTGCGATCGCCGGTCGCAGATCAGCCAAAACGGCCAAAAAAGCGGTGCGAAATCGGTAAGTTGAGATGGATTCAACCGTCGATTGACGCTCTGGGTAACCCGGGACTACCTTGGGGCCATGAAGGTCCTCCTCGTCAATCCGGCGATGAACATGAAGACCCTGGGCAAGTTCCAGGGGCTCCTTGAGCCGATGCCTGTCATCGGTCTCGCCTACATCGCAGCCGTCCTCCAAGAGGACGGTCATGAGGTGCAGGCCATCGATCAATTCACCTTTGGCATGGGCGTCCCGGAGGTGATCGAGCAGGCAAAAGCCTTCCGTCCGGACGTCCTCGGCATCGGGATGCTCACCCCCTCCACCCCGGTGTCCATCGCCATCGCCAACCAGGCGAAGGCGGCGCTCCCGGCGGTGCACATCGTCGCGGGCAACGTGCACGCGGACATCTTCTACCGGGAGCTGCTCACCGAGAGCGCCATCGACTTCGTGGTGCACGGGGAGGGCGAGTACACCATCCAGGAGCTCTGCCGCGCCCTGGGCCGCGGGGACACGGACTTCTCGGGCATCAACGGGCTGTCGTACATCGACGGCAACGGGGAGGTCTGCAAGAACGCCGCCCGCCCCGTGATCGAGGATCTGGACGCGCTGCCGTACCCGGCGTGGAACCTGTTCCCCTACACCCGCTACGGCCTGCTGCCCTTCGCCGACGTCGCGCACCCCGTGCTGTCGATGACCGGCTCCCGCGGCTGCCCCTACCGCTGCGAGTTCTGCTCGCTGCTGTACACGGGCTCCAACTACCGCAAGCGCGACCCGATCAAGCTGGTGGACGAGTACGAGTTCCTGCACGAGCGCTACGGCGTCAAGCAGATCGGCTTCGTGGACCCCATCTTCCCGCTCAACAAGAAGATCCTCTTCAAGTTCTGCGAGGAGCTGATGGCCCGCGGGCTGCACAAGAAGCTGGTCTGGCTGAGCGAGACCCGGGTGGACCGCATCGACCGCGAGAGCCTGCGCATCATGCGGGCGTCGGGATGCCGGCGGCTGCTGTTCGGCATCGAGTCGGGCGTGGACCTGCTGCTGGAGAACGTGAACAAGACGTTCACGACGGAGACGACGCGCAAGGCGGTGCGCATGTGCCGCGAGGAGGGCATCGACTCCGTGGGCCTGTTCATGATCGGCCTGCCGGGGGAGACCCCGGAGATGACGCGGCAGACCATCGACTTCGCCAAGAGCATCGACCTGGACTTCGCGAAGTTCGCGATCACGGTGCCCTTCCCGGGCAGCCAGATGTTCGAGGACCTGCGGCGGGAGGGGCGGCTCAACCGCGACGACTGGGAGAACTGGACGACCTTCCAGCCGGACCCCGACAAGATGGTCTTCGTGCCGCGCGACGTGAGCCCCGAGTATCTGATCAAGATGCAGAAGCAGGGCCTGCGCGAATTTTATCTGCGCCCCCACATGATCAAGCGGCACCTCGTGGACATCCGCACGATCAACACCCGTCAGGTCTGGCACGGGGTCAAGGGCATGTTCTTCTAGGGTGAATTGCCGGGTCCGGCGGAGTCCGCGACTAAGGCTTTTCCGAAAATGACCGAGAGATCCGTTTGACACTGCCGGCATGGACCGGCTATCGATCCACTAGGCCCCGGTGGGGGCCAACGCTTGATTGCATGGAGGCAACAATGAACTGGCGACCCGCTCCGATCCCGAAGCCCACTCCCAAGCCCCGTCCGAAGGCCTGAGAGAAACGTTTCACTCCTGACAGGTTCGCCTGTCAGGACCGCAGCTTGCTGTAAGCAATCGTCGTCCCCCTTCCGGTGGCGGCGTTTTGCTGTTGGGGGTTCTCGGTCGACGGGCTGAGGCTCCGACGCTCCGACGCGCCGACGTTGAGGCTTCAGTGGAAGCGCAGCGTCGGCGCCGGCCCGCTGCACGGGCCCCCCAGCACCTGCCAGGCGCCCGGCTCGCCCTCGTCCAGCAGTTCTCCGCCGTCCACCCGCGGGTGGCCCTCGGCGGTCGGCACCCGGACCTGCAGCCACCAGCGCCGCGGTCCGCCCTCCTCCTCCGCCCGGCAGGTCTCCGCGTTCGGCGCCAGCCAGCGCGTGGAGGCCAGATCGAACTCCGGGGCGGTGATGCGCGGCGGCGGGGCCTGGGGCGGGTTCACGAAGCGATGCAGGGTCAGGCCGTCGAACTCCCAGCGGCCGTCGGGCTGCAGCACCTGCTGGGCGGCGGCCAGGGCGCGGTCGGCCACCTGGGCGCTGAACTTCTCCCGCCCAAAGACGCGCTCCTGCACCACCGCCACCCACCACCGCTCCACGTGGGCGTTGCGCAGGCTGGACTCCGTCGGCAGGCGCTCGTCGACGGCTTCGATCAGCAGCGCCTGGCCGTCCACCAGCCACGCGTCCAGACCGTGGGCCTCCCCGAAGGCTCCGGGGCGGGCCTGGGCGATGTACCAGCCCAGGGGCCCTCGCTGGCTCCAGTGGGGGAGCACCGCCAGGGCGTCGCGGTCCTGGACCTCGTCCGCGATGAAGCGGGCGGCGGCGCGGTAGTCGGGGTGGGGGGCCAGGCGGTCCAGGCGGGACGTCGCGCTCAGCGTGGAGACGATCCACACGACGCCCACGACCGCCGCCGCGCCGCGCAGCAGGTGGCCCCGCCCGCTGCCCCCAGGGGTCGGTGAGCCGTCGGGCGCGCGGTCGCCACCCACCAGCCCCGCCGCTGCGAGGCCGACGGCCAGGGGGAGGAACCAGGCCACCCAGCGAAAGCCCCAGAAGATCCGGCCGCCGAGGTGTCGGACGAGGTTCTGGTGCAGGAACAGCAGGGAGCCCACGAAGCCGCCGACCATCGCCAGCAGCAGCATGCCGAGCACGCGGTCCCGCCGGATCACCACCGCCAGGCCGGCGAGGCAGAGGGCCCACAGCGCGAGGGCAGCTGCGGGCTGCTCGGGGGCGACGCCGGCGGAGACCGCGGCGAAGGTGGACAAGAAGGCCCACAGGCCCGGATCGCGGGGGTAGGTGTCGGCGAAGAGCCGGGTGTCCAGGGCCACGGGGCCGAACCACGCGCCGTGCACGACCAGCCACAGCAGCACCGGCGGGGCCACGAAGAGGATCGCGCCCAGGGCCCGGTGGCTGGCGCCGAGCCAGGCGCGACCGCGAGCGCGGACCGAGAGGATCACCGCCAGGGCGAGGCCCTGTGCCAGGGCGAAGAGGCCGACCATGTAGTGGCTGAGGAAGCCCAGGGCGAGCAGCGCGGCCCAGGCCCGCCAGGTCCAGGGGCTGCCGGTGCGCAGGGCCCGGAGGACCAGCACGAGGGAGCCGGTGGCGACGAGGCCGACCAGGGCGTAGGGCGTGGCGTCGTGACCGAAGTGCACCGCGGGTGCGGCGACGGCCAGACCGAGGGCGGCGGCAAGCCCCGCGGCTCGGGAGATGCGCCGAAAGAGCAGCCACAGGCACAGGACCGTGGCCAGGGAGCACAGGAGGGCGGGCAGGCGCAGCAGGGCCTCGTGGCCCTCCAGGGGCGCCAGCAGCCAGTGGTAGAGCGGGGGGTGGGTGACCTCGACCGAGCTGGGGCGCCAGAGGGCGAGGATCAGGCGCTGGCCCAGGGGCAGCGCGTCGCCTCCGAGGGCGCGGCTGCCGGGTCCGTAGGTGTGCTCCAGCAGCTCCAGGGGCGCCAGGAAGCCGGGCAGGCGGAGCAGCAGGGCCAGGGCGACGGTCGCGGCGACGCCCAACCGCTCGCGGCGTTCGATGGGCGGCGGGTCCTGGCCGGCCAGGGGCGCGGCGCGGTGATCGAGCAGGCGCAGGGAGCCGCCCGCCCCGGGGTCGCCTCGCAGGACCGCGCGCAGCCGGCGGGCCCCTTCGGCGGCGGTGAGGCGGTAGAGGATCGCCCAGCGCAGGGCCAGGCCGATGCCGAAGAGCAGCACGCCGAAGACCGTGGGCACCAACCAGGGCCCGGGCACGGGCCGGCCCGCGGCGCGCAGCTTCGCCATGCCCGGGGGAACGCCCACCAGCACCGCGGGGGAGGGGGGCGTCGACGTGGAGAAGGGGGTGAGGTCCAGGGGGCGCAGCAGGCGCAGGGGCGGCCCGTCGTCCTGGGGGATCCGCTGATCCAGGAAGAGCCACGCGGCGTCGCCGGGCAGGGGGTCGGTCCACTCGAGGTCGAAGGAGCCGCCGGGGCGGACGTCTGCGGTGGCGGCGGGTTGGTCCGGTTCGCTGAGGTCCAGGTCGGTGACGAGCAGCACGCGGTAGTCGGCCCGATCGGTCCATCCCTCCACCCGGCCGTGCAGCTCCCCCGCGGAGGCGGGGGCGGTCAGCAGCATCGAGGTCAGCGCGGCGAGCAGGGCGGTCCCCCGTCGCCGCCGGGGCCGGAGGGCCAGCCCCCCGAGCAAAAGCCAGGCCAGCGCCGCCACGCCGAGGCTGGCGCGCAGGCCCGGAGGCACGAAGCGCCAGGTCAGGCGGTGCTCGCCCGCGTCCACCAGCACCCCCTGGTGGACCTGGTTGACCGGTCGGGGGCTGAGCCGGGCGCCGTTCTCGTCGGTGACCCGCCAGCCGGGATGCCAACGCAGACGCCGCACGATGAGGGAGGGTCCGACCGCGTCCGCGGAGACCACGTCGCCGTCGCAGGAGACACGCGCGGCCCCGGCGATCGTCGTGGCCTCCTCCACCAGCGCGGGGCCCACGGGGGAGAAGGGCGCGGCGTAGAGGGCCTGCACCCGCGCGGCTGCGTCGGGCACCCGGACCACGCTGGTCGGCGAGTAGCAGGGCGGCGCGGTGACGGGGTACTCGTAGCCGACGAGGTCGCCCCAGAACGCTCGCTCCACCCCATGCAGGGCTGCGGTGCGCGCCCCGAGCCCGTCGGGATCGGCGAAGAGGCTCTGGAGCACGTACTCCTTGGCGCGGACGTCGTGCACCGCCTCGGAGAGCGGAGCCAGGGCCCGGAGCTGCCGGCGGGGCGGGAGCTTGGAGCGGCCGGCCAGGGCGAAGGTGCCCGTGGCGACGCCCTGGTGCGGGGGCACGCGCCGATCGAGCAGGGCCGCCTGCTGCTTCGGTCCGTCGAGCTCCGGCAGCACGACGTCCTGCTCGACCTCGGTCCGGGCGGCGCCCGCCTCGCGCTCGACCTCCCGGCTCAGCAGGGCGTCGGCGGCTTCGCTCTGGGCGTCGGCCAGGGTGGAGTCCCAGCCCCCGGCCAGCTCCTCGATGTCCAGGTGGGGCTGGGGTACGAACGTGCCGCTGCTCGCCGATCGCAGGGGGCGCGAGGGCACCGCAAGGTGGCTGCGCAGGCCGAAGAGCAGCAGCTCGAGCAGCGCGACGACGACCAGCACCGAGGAGCGGCGGGCGCGGCCGGGGCGGGTGAGCACGAAGACCACCGCGCCGACGGCCAGGGCGGCCTGCAGCCAGGCCCCCGCGGCCAGGTGGCGGGCCCAGGGGCTGTGAAAGCTGTCGGGAAGGAACAGCCACCGCCCGGCGGCCAGCGCCAGGAGCCCGCAGCCGGCCCACAAGGGGCCGCGGGGCGCTCGAGGGGTCCCGACCAGGGCGTCGAACCCGCGGGCCCCCAGCAGCGCCAGGGGCACCGTGGCGAGCACCGCGTAGACCAGGGCCACCGGGTGTGTGAGCAGGGTCAGCGGCGCGAGCAGCCAGCGGGCGCCGGGCAGGTGGCTGCCGGCGAGCAGGAGGAGCGCGGCCCAGAGGGCCAGGCGGCGGTCGGAGCCGGTCGGGCGCAGGGCGAAGAGGGACAGGCCCAGGACGGCGCCGAGGGACACGCCTCGGCCGGCCAGGAAGCTCCGGGGCGCCAACCACTCGGGCAGGGCGGTCCAGCCGAGGGCCTGGCGGGCGGGCTCGGCCAGGGCGGCCAGGGAGGAGCCCCCGGCGTCGATGCGGGACTCGAGCAGCATGGGCACGAAGCCCGGGGCGCCCGCCGCGACGCCCAGGGCGAGCATGGCCAGGGTCGCCGGCAGGTCCCGCCCCCGCAGCAACGCCCAGAGGCCGAGGGCGGCCACGGCGCCGGCCCCCACCCGCAGGTGCGAGCCCAGGATCAACAACGCCACCGCCCCGGCGCCCCGGCCCAGCCAGCGCAGTCGCTCGTCGGCGGGCCCGCGGCTCATCTGCTCCATGCAGCCCAGGACCACGGGCATCCACAGGAAGGTCGGCCAGGCGTCGGCCTGCGCGTCGATGGCGGCGGCCACCCCGAGCGGCCCGGCGACGACCGCGGCCCCAGCCAGGCACGCGGCGTGCTCGCTCGCCCCGCGCAGGCGGGCCACCCAACGGACGGCGACGACGGTGCCCAGGGCGTGCAGCAGGGAGGTCAGGCCCAGGCCCACAACGCTCGGCAGCAGGATCGCCAGGAGGATGCCCGGGTAGAAGGGCCCCTGCGGCACCACGTCGGCGAAGAGGGAGAGGCCGCCCAGCTTGCCGGGCACCCACCACGGCGACAGGCCCGCGCCCAGGGCGTGGTGGATCCAGTCCCAGGCGGGCACGGTGTAGTAGAGGGCGTCGTCGGGCACGTCGACGCCGCCGCCCCACAGGCCCGGCCCGGCCACGGCGGCGGCGACCGCGAGGCTGCC
>CALCXL010000013.1 GCA_937907595.1 uncultured Pseudomonadota bacterium | reverse complement strand
CGAACTTCGCCTGGCTCCAGCACATCGTGCACCACCTCTCGCCGACGGGCAGCGCCGGGGTGGTGCTGGCCAACGGGTCCTTGTCCACGCAGCAGTCCGGCGAGGGCGACATCCGCCGCAAGCTGGTGGAGGACGGCCTGGTGGACTGCATGGTCGCCATGCCCGGCCAGCTCTTCTACTCGGTGCAGATCCCGGTCTGCCTGTGGTTCTTCGCGCGCAGCCGGGACGGCTCGGACGGTCGCCGGGACCGTTCTGGGGAGGTGCTGTTCCTCGACGCGCGCCGGCTCGGTCGGATGGAGACGCGGGTGCACCGGGTGTTCGACGCCGCGGACATCGAGGCCATCGCGGGGACGTACCACGCCTGGCGGAACGTCGACGGGGCCTACGAGGACGTACCGGGCTTCTGCAAGTCGGCGAGCCTGGCGGAGATCGCGGCCCACGACTTCGTGCTTACGCCGGGGCGCTACGTGGGCGCCGCGGAGGTCGAGGAGGACGGCGAGCCCTTCGAGGTGAAGATGGAGCGCCTGGTGGAGGAGCTGGACGAAGCGCGCCAGGAGTGCAGCCGCCTCGACGTCGCCATCCAGGACGGGCTGTCCAGCCTGGGGTTCAGCCCGTGACGGGGTGGCAGGCCACCACGCTGGGTGAGATCGCCGACCTTCGAAAGGGGCTGTCGTACAAGGGCGAGTTCCTGGACAAGCCGGGGAGCCTGCTGCTGGGTCTGGGGGTGATGCGCCCGGGCGGCGGCTACCTCCCGGGCAAGGGGCGCGCGTACGGCGGGCCGTTCAAGGAGCGTCACGTCGTGGAGCCCGGCGACCTGGTGCTGGCCCTGACGGACCTCACGCAGGAAGGCCGCGTGCTGGGCAGCCCCTTCCTGGTGCCCCCGGGCGCCGACGAGACCCTGATCACCCACCACGTCGCGGCGGTGCGGCTGCGCCCCGGCGTCCCCGTGCACCCCGAGTACCTCTACTACTGGCTCACGAGCGAGGCCTCGCGCGCGTCCTTCCGGGGGCTCGCGAACGGCACCACCGTGCGGGCGGTCGCGCCCCGGGACGCTGCGTTCGTGGAGGTCCAGCTCCCCTCCATGCCCCAACAGCGCGCCATCGCCGGCTTCCTGGGGGCGATCGACGCGAAGATCCGGGCCATGCGCCGCATGAGCCAGACGCTGGAGGACATCGCCCACGCCGTCTTCCGGGCGCGGATCGTGGACTTTGACAGCCAGGTCGAGTCCGCCGGCACCCCCCCCGGAGCCCTCCCTCCCGGCTGGCGCACCGGGACCACGGAGGACCTGATCGAGTTCAACCCACGGGTGCCGCTGCGCAAGGGCGAGGAGTCCGTGTACGTGGACATGAAGGCGCTGCCGACCGAGGGGCCGTCGGTGCGCGACGTGGCTCGGCGCGGGTACAAGAGCGGCGCGCGGTTCTTGAACGGGGACACGCTGTTCGCCCGCATCACGCCGTGCCTGGAGAACGGCAAGAGCGGCCTGGTGGACTTCCTCGCACCCCAGGAGGTGGCCGCCGGCTCCACCGAGTTCATCGTGATGCGCCCCCGCGAGGGGGTGCCCCGGGGGTTGCCCTACTGCGTCGCGCGCCTCCCCGTGTTCCGGGCCCACGCCATCGCGAACATGACCGGCACGTCGGGGCGCCAACGGGTGCCCGCCGAGTCGCTGCGGACCTGGTCGATGGCGATCCCGCCGCCGCCGGTCCTCCAGGAGCTGGGAGAGGTCATCGATCCGCTGTTCGCCGGCATCTCAGCGAACATGCAGGAGCGCCGGGTGCTGACGGAGCTGCGCGAGACCCTCTTGCCGAGGCTCCTGTCGGGCGAACTGCAGCTCCCCGACGCGGCGACGACCGCCCCGGCTTGAGGGTGGTGGACGTCGAGAGGGCGGGCCGGTGAGCGGCTCCGGGCCCGTCGCGCAGCAGCGGGCCATCGCCTGGCTCACGGAGCTGGGCTGGGCGCATGCCTCCGGGCCGGTGCTCGGTCCCGAGGGCGAGGACCCCGAGCGCAGCAGCACCTCCGCCGTGCTGCTCGAAGGTCGCCTTCGCCGCGCCTTGGCCCGGATCAACGTTCACCTGCGGCCCTCCGAGCTGGACGAGGTCGTGCGGGTCGTGGGTCGGCCCGACTCGCCGTCGCTGGAGGAGCGCAACCACGCCTTCCATCGGCTTGTTCGCGATGGGGTTGCGGTGAGGGTCCGACGGGACGGCCGCGAGCGCGGCGATCTGGCGTGGCTGATCGACCGGCATGCCCCCGAGAGGAACGACTGGCTCGCCGTGAGCCAACTCACGGTGGTCGACGGAGAGCACAGCGCCCGAGCTGACCTGGTGCTCTACGTCAACGGCCTGCCCCTGGCGGTGATCCAGTTCACGGACCCGGAGGATCCGGGCGCCACCATCGAGGACGCCTGCCACCAGCTCCAGCTGCACAAGGCCCAGGTCCCCGCGCTGTTCACCACCAACGAGGTCCTGGTGATCAGCGACGGCACGGAGGCGCGGGTGGGCAGCCTCACGGCCGGGGTCGAGCGGTTCGGCCCCTGGCGCAGCGTGGACGGCGACGTCCTGGGCGCGGATGCGGTGCCCCCCCTGAAGGGGTTGCTGTGCGGTCTCTTCGAGCCCCGTCGCTTCCTCGACTTCGTCCGCCACTTCGTCCTCTGGGAGACGGACGACGGCTTCGTCAAGAAGGTCGCCGCCGGCCACCAGTTCAGGGCGGTGAACAAGGCGGTGGAGGCGACGGTGCGTGCGGCGTCGGACTCGGGCGACCGGCGCGTGGGCGTGGTCTGGCACACCCAGGGCTCGGGCAAGTCGATCTCCATGGTCTTCTACGCCGCCCGCGTGGTCCTCGAACCCCCGATGCAGAACCCGACGCTGGTGGTGGTGACCGACCGCAACGACCTGCACGGCCAGCTCTACGCGCAGTTCTGTGCGGCGAAGGACCTGATCCCAAGCCCGAAGCAGGCCGGCAGCCGCAGGCACCTGCGCGAGCTGCTCCAGGTCGCCTCGGGGGGCGTCGTGTTCACCACCATGCAGAAGTTCTCGCTCACGGACCGGGAGCGTCGGTCGGCGGCGGCGTTTCCTGCCTTGTCGCAGCGCAGGAACATCGTCGTGATCGTCGACGAGGCGCACCGCACGCAGTACGGCTTCCGTACGCGGCTGGACCCCGCCACCGGCGACGTGACCGCGGGGCTGGCCCAGAACCTCCGCCGGGCGCTGCCAGGCGCCAGCTTCATCGGCTTCACCGGCACGCCCATCGAGCTGGACGATCGGTCGACGCCGGCGGTGTTCGGCGACTACATCGACACCTACACCATCGAGCAGGCGGTGCAGGACGGGGCCACGGTGCCCCTGTTCTACGAAGCCCGGCTCGCGCC
>CALCXL010000012.1 GCA_937907595.1 uncultured Pseudomonadota bacterium | reverse complement strand
CGTACTACCTGGCCGGCGAGTCCGAACCCCGCCAGGTGAAGTCCGCCACCGCCGCGTTCAACGACGAGCGCTTCACCAGGGTCAGCGAGTTTCTCACCAGCCACGCGGTCGTGGCGCACGTGCGCAAGGCCACCGTCGGCGACCTGGGCCTGGAGAACACCCACCCCTTCCACTGGCGCGGCTGGACCTTCTGCCACAACGGCACCGTGTTCGGGTTCCGGCGGATCGAGCAGGAGGTGCGGGCCCTGATCCACCCGCGGTTCCTGGACTGCATCGTGGGCACCACGGACTCGGAGGCGCTCTTCTACGTGGTGCTGAGCGCGCTGGAGGACGCAGGGTTCGACGTCGACGACCCCGCCGCCGCCTTCCCGGACACGCTGCCGGACCTGCTGTCCGAGCGCCTCGGGCGCCTGCGCGAGATGAGCCTGGCCACCGGCGAGGACCCGCGCGAGCCCATGATGAACGTGCTGCTGACCAACGGCCGGGTGCTGCTGGCCACGCGCTTCAACGGCGCGCTCAGCTTCTCCACCCAGAAGAAGCTCTGCGCCGATCGCGACATCTGCCCGATCGCGGAGAAGGTCTGCTTTGGCCCGCGGCGCACCGGGGTCCGCCACACCCACGTGCTGCTGGCGTCGGATCCCACCAGCCCCGACGACGTGTGGGAGGAGGTGCCGAACCGCGGCTACCTCACCGTGGACGAGCGCTTCCGCCTCCACGTGGCGCCCCTCCCGGGGCTGGACGGACCCGCTGCCTGGATGGCCTGACGGGCCCGTCCGGGCATCGCCGGATCGGCGGGGCTACTTCTTGCCGCAGGCGCGATCGAAGATGTAGGCGTGGGCCGCGAAGTCCTTGACCTTCGGCTTCTTGGACGTGTCCGGCTCCATCAGCTTGGCGCAGTCGCCGAAGAGGTCGCCGAAGGACTTCTTGTAGTTGCCCTTGGTGATCTTCACGGAGATCTTGCCGTCCTTGACCACCAGGTACTCGTCGGGCTCTTCGGGGTCCTGGTTGAAGACCTGCAGCCGCGAGTCGAAGCCGGGGTTGATCAGCTGGAGCAGGGCGTAGGACTTGCCGTTGGGCATCAGCGCCTGACGGTAGTAGACCCACTCGCGGTCGATGACCTCGCCCCAGTCGGCGGTGATCATGTCCCACTTGCTGTCCATCTGGTTGCCCAGCGCGGACAGCTTGGCCAGCGCGCCGGGCTTGTTGGCCAGGACGGTGACGTCGCCCGCCTTGAACTTCATCTTCTCCCCGCCGCTCGTGAGCAGGGTGAAGCTGCGCAGCCCGCCGTTCATGAACATGGCCAGGGGCACGGTGCCCTCGACCTTGCTGCCGTCGGGGAGCTCGACGTAGGCGGGCTGCTTGGGGCTGATGGAGGAGACCGGGGAGATGAAGCCCTGGGCGGAGGCGGGCAGCGCGAGCAGCAGGCCCGCGAGCAGGGTGAGGGCGGAGAGGAGGGAACGCATGGATGTCCGATGGTTGATGGGCCGGGATCGGCGCCGGCCAGGGTACGGCAGGAATGCGATTGCACCGTCGATCGCGGCCACATTCCTCCCCGGCGGACCGGGGTCGAGCGCCCGGCCGGTCAGGAGCAGGGCATGAACACCAGGGAGCCGACGTCGACGGGCCCGGGCACGTTCGCCGGCAGGAGGGCGAGGCGCCGCACCCGGCCCGTCGCCAGCCAACCGGGGCTGTTGTCCAGCGCGACCGTCACCGACTGGGGCCCCGCCCACTCCGACAGCGGCACCACCAGGTAGCGCTCGAAGGGCGCGTCGGGCACCCCCTCCCCCTCGCTCCAGCCCAGCAGGGCGAAGCGGCGCGAGGGCACCAGGAAGTCGCCCTCGGCGTAGCTGGGCTCCACCCGATCGGGCAGGGTCAGCGACAGCGTCAGGCCGCAGATCGCCGTGGGCTGCAGGTCCAGGGGCGGGCTCAAGAGGTGCGTGGGCTGTTGGCGGAGGTGGCCCATGGCGCGATCGAGCACCGCCGGCGGCAGGTAGCCGTCGACGTAGAGCTCGACGCCGACCCCCGGCTGCGAGGGCGCGGGCACCACCGGTGTGCGGCCGTCCCGGGGCACCCCCCGAAGCATGGAGTTCGGAACGCCCCGCCAGGTCCAGCCCTCGGCCCCGGCCCGCGCGAAGTCCCAGGCCGGCGCCGCGCCGACTCCCCCCCCGAAGATCCTCGGATCGAGCACCACCTGCGCCCAGCCGCCACCGGGCTGCGCCGCCACCAGGCGATCCCCGTTCTCTGCGTCCAGCTCCCGCAAGGCGAAGTCGTCGCGCAGGGCGGTGAAGCGCGCGTAGTCGTAGGTCGCCCCCCGCTGGGTGTTGCGGTGGAGGCGTCGGCTGCCCTCCAGGAAGAGGTAGGGCTTGCCCGGCAGCGAGGGCACCTGCTCCTCCAGCAGGAAGCTGGCCGCCAGGCTGGCGAGGCCGTGGTCGGGGCCGCGCATCGCTACGATCACGCGCCCATCGGCGGGCACGTCCGTCGACGCCTGCTGCAGGGCCCGCACGAACTGCCGGGTGCCCGCGCCGCTGTCGCCCAGGGTCGGCGTCACCCGCATGAGGAAGGGCAGCAGGGTGACGAGCACCAGCGCCGGGGCCAGGACCCGCGTCCATCGACCCGTCGGCGGGCGGACGAGCAGCGAGGCCGTCATGAGGCCAAAGCCGATGAGGGGCAGCTGGAGGTAGCGGCCGGCGTCCTGGGCGCGCCAGCTCTCCATCACCACGAAGGGCAGAGGCATCGCCAGGTTCGCCAGCAGCCAGCCAAGACCCAGGATCAGCAGGCGGCCGTGGACCCCGCGACGGCGCAGCGACAGGACCGCAGCCACGAGCAGCAGGACCCGCGGCGCGTCGAAGACCAGCGCGCTCACGCCCCCCTCCTTGGCGAAGAGGGGCAGCAGCAGGGAGCCGGCCACCCGCCCGGCGAAGCGCCCCAGGCCCCGACCGGCGGCGAGGCCGTCCCGCTGCTCCGGCGTGAACAAGCTGCCGGGGTTGGTGGTGCCCAGAACGCCCGACAGCGCCGCGACCAGGGCCCCCGCCACCAGCAGCAGCGGCCCGTAGCGTCCGAGCAGGCGGCGCGGCGAGAAGGCGGCGCGGCCGTCGCGGAGCCCGTCGTCCAGCAGCAGCAGCAGCGGCAGCGGCAGGATCGTGGGCTTGCAGAGCGCCCCCAGGCCGTAGATCAGGGCGACGCCCACCCGACCGGACCAGCGATCCCGCCCCCCCTGCCAGAGCAGGACCGCGGCCACGAACGCGCCGTTGGCCAGCAGGTCGTCGCGCCCGGACAAGTAGTAGACGGGCTGGTGCGTGGCGGCGCTGAGCCCCACCGCCGTCGCCGCCACCGCCGCCGCCCAGGGAGCGCGGCCGATGCGGTGGACCAGGGCGAAGACCCCGCCGGCCAGGGCGACGTGCAGGGCCAGGTTGGTGGCGAAGTAGCCCAGGGGGCGAAAGCCGAAGACGGCGACGTTGGCGGCCCAGGCGATCGCCGAGCCCGGCCGCACCGACGCCACGCCGGTGCGCCCCAGCAGCACGTGGTTCCAGGCCGCCGGATCCCCGCGGAGCAGCCCCAGGGAGGTGCCGATGTGCGTCCAGTCGTCCAGATCCGCGAAGTCCCGGCCGAGCACGGGCAGGTTCGCGAAGGCGACCACGCCCAGGGCCAGCAGCAGCAGCCGTCGGGAGGTGGACGCCATGGGGGACGATCGCCCGCCGGGGGCGCCGCGGTCAAATCGACGGCCCGCCTCCTTGCTGCCCCGGGCCCCGCGCCGGAAGATGGCGCCGTGCGTTGGATCCTCCTCTGGACGCTGCTCTTCGGCTGCGGCCCCGCCCCCTCCACCGGCCCCGGCGATCGGCCGCTGTCCCCCGATGAGCTGCTCCCCCGCCCCCGCCACGAGGACATGGCCCGCTTCTACGGCGCCGGCGACGCGCAGGACGAGCCCGAAGGCGAGCGCCCGCATGGCGAGGAGCGCCCCGTCCGCGTGGTGCTGCAGCTCCCCGCCAGCGTCGAGCGCGGCACGATCGCGCTGATGGGCGTGCGCGCCGACGAGCTGGACGGCGGCTGGGTGCGAGGCCGGACCCGCCCGGGCTTCTTCTGGGTGTCCGAGGCCGTGGACTTCAACGCGCCCATCGCGGTCACCGCCCCCCTGCTCACGGGCCTGTCCTACCTGGCGATCGTCAACCAGGGGCGCGACTCCCTGCCCGGTCCCGGCGACCTGGTGGGCGGGCCCGTGGTGCTCGCCGAGGGCGCGCCGGCCTCTGAACCCCTGGAGATCGCCATCGACCGCCCCTTCGAGGAGGCCACGGGCCGCCCCGGCGCCGACCCCGCCCATCGCCGGGCCGGGGACCCCGCCCGTCGACGCCACCGCGCTCCCCTCTGGTCCCTGCGCGTGCACACCGAGCCCGCGGTGCCGGCGGGGGCCCGGGTCGTCCTGGTGAGCCACCGCGCCGGGGTGCAGGGCGGCGGGGTGGGCCTGTGGTCCTGGCGCAGCCCCGCGCTGCCCGGCGCCTTCCCGGCGGCCCTGATGGCCCCCCTGCCCGACGACGGGGGCGAGCTGCTCGGCTTCTTGGACCTGGACGGTGACGGCGCGCCAGGCGCCGGCGATCGATACCTGGAGCGGCTGCCCGAGCGGCGGCAGGGCACCGAGGGGGAGCTGGACCTGCGCTTCGCGGCGGCGGAGGGCGGCGAGGTGGTCGACGAGCTCCGCGAGCTTCTGGCGGCGGCCGAGTCGGCGGAGGCCCGCGCGCGGGAGGCCAAGGGCCAGGAGCGCGCCCTGGTTCTCAGGGCCCGGAAGCCCGCCCCGGTGCCCACGGGCGTGGTGCTGGTGGCTCATTGGTCCGACGGCGACGGGTCCCAGCCGCCCACGCTGTGGTCCAGCGAGCGCATGGCTTTGGGTTGGCCCCTGCGCCTGTCCGCGCCCCTGCCGCGCGGCGGCGACGTGGTGATCGGCATCGACCTGGACAAGGACGGCGCCCTCGGCCCGGGGGATCTGGCCTCGCCCCGCATGCGTCGTTTCGTCCCGCCGCCCGAGGGCCGCCCCCTGGAGGTCGAGCTGCTCCTGCAGTGACTGCCGGGAAGGACCTCAAAGCATCGGGCTCCAGAGGGCCCAGAAGTTCTCCCAGG
The DNA here is from genome assembly GCA_937907595.1 of uncultured Pseudomonadota bacterium. Taxonomy (GTDB): domain Bacteria; phylum Myxococcota_A; class UBA796; order UBA9615; family UBA9615; genus CALCXL01. The sequence continues at coordinate 776 of CALCXL010000012.1, read as the reverse complement.
CGCGCCGCAGCACCCGCCGCTCCTTCCAGCGCTCCGGATCCACCAACTCGGAGCGCGCGATCTCGGCGTCGATCGCAGCCACGATGGACGCCACCGCCTCCTCGCCGACCACGCTCAGGCAGAGCTCGTAGTTCAACCAGAAGGAGCGGGCGTCCAGGTTCCCCGAGCCCACCAGCGCCCACTGCCCGTCGACCGCCAGCAGCTTGCTGTGCAGGAAGGGCGCCGGCCGGCGGAGGATGCGCACCCCGGCCGCCACCTGCTCGTCGATGAACGCGCCCATGGCCCAGCCCACGAAGGGGTGATCGGGCTGCTCGGGCACCACCACCTCCACCCTCACCCCGCGCAGCGCCGCCAGCACGAGGGCCACCTGCAGCGACTCGTCGGGCAGGAAGTAGGGCGTGACGATCTGCACCCGCTCCCGCGCGCTGTGCACCGCGGCGAGCACGACGTGGTGGAAGATGCCCCGGTCGCCGTCGGGCCCCGAGGGCACGATCCGGCAGACCGCGTCCCCCGCCACCTCCCAGTCCGGGAAGTAGAGGCGGTCCGCCAGCTTCTCCCCGCAGGCGTAGTACCAGTCCTCGGCGAAGGCGGCGGAGAGCTGCAGGCAGACCGGGCCCGCCACCTCGAAGTGGTGGTCGTCCGCCAGCACCCCCCGGCCGGGCAGGTCGACGCACTCGTCGGTGATGTTCATGCCGCCGGTGAAGCCCACGCGCCCGTCGACCACCAGGATCTTGCGGTGGTTGCGCAGGTTTATCTGGAACCGGCCGCGCAGGAGA
>CALCXL010000011.1 GCA_937907595.1 uncultured Pseudomonadota bacterium | reverse complement strand
CTCCAGCTCCAGGTCCTCCAGGCGGCCCGGCCCCAGGCCGCGCGCGGCGGCCAACTGCAGCGCCGGCAGGGTGGCGGGGTCCACGCCCAGCAACGCGCAGCAGGCGAGCTCGGCCGCGCAGGCGGAGTCGGCCACGATGATGGCGCCCAGGGGGTGGGTGGCCTGGGTGATCTCGTCCCCTCCCCAGCCGATCTCCCGTGCGTCGACGACGACCAGGTCCGGATCCGCCAGCTCCAGCGGCTCCACGAAGCGGCGGGGGTCGCCGGCGGGCTGGCCCAGCACCCCCACGCCGACGCTGGGGGCCGGCACCGCGCGGGCGATGGCGCGCAGGGCCCCGTGAAAGGGGTCCCCGTCGGGCAGCCCGCGAAGCCGCACCAGGGCCGCGACCCGGTCGGCGTGGTACAGCGCCGCGGGCGCCGCCAGCCGGGACCACAGGGGCTCGCCGTCCGTCCCGGCGGCGACGCTGAGCTGGTAGCGGTAGACGCGTGAGCTGCGGGACGGCCGCACCACCACGCGCCCCCCGTGCTCGTCGCGCAGGCCCTCCAAGCCGCCGACGCGCCCGCAGAGCTGGTAGCTGGCCGCGGGCCCCAGGGAGATCAGCGCCTCGACCAGCGCCCGGTCCAACCGCAGCCCCGGCGCCCGCTCCGGCGAGATCGCCGAGCCGTCCGGCAACAGCGTCCAGCCCCCGCGCAGCGCCACCCGGACGAAGGCCAGACCGTCGGACAGCGCCGCCGTGACGGACTCGGGCCCCGGCCCCGCCCGGGCGATCCAGGCGCGGCCCCGGGCTCCGCTCACGGCGACGCCCGGCGACTCACGATGCGCGCCTGGGAGAACTGCCGATGGCCGTCGACCCCGCCGTGGAAGCCCAGACCGCTCTCCTTCGCCCCCACCCAGGGGGAGCCCGAGGCCCCGCCGACGCCGCGGTTGATGCCCACCATGCCCGCCCGGATCCGTCGGGCGACCCCGGCCGCGCGCTCCTCGTCCGAGCCGAAGACGACCGCGCCGAGCCCGTAGGGGGAGTCGTTGGCCAGCGTCACGGCCTCCTCTTCGGTGGACACACGCACGATGCAGGCCACGGGGCCGAAGGTCTCGTCCCGCATGATCGACATGCTGTGGTCCACCCCGCACAGCACCGTCGGCGCCACGAAGTTGCCCCGATGTCCGACCCCGCCCGCGGCGACCGTCGCGCCCGCAGCCACCGCCTCGTCGATCTGCCGGAGGACGTGGTCCCGCTGCCGCGCGTGGATCATCGGCCCCACCGCCACGCCCTCCAGGTCCCAAGGGCCCTGGACGAGGGCCTGGCAGCCCGCCACCACCGCCGCCTCGAACGCCTCGGCAACCGCCTCCTGGACGTAGATGCGCTCGGTGGACACGCAGACCTGGCCGGCGTTGCGGAAGCTGTTGCGGACGGCGAAGTCGGCGGCCTGGGCCACGTCGGCGTCGTCCAGCACCACCAGGGGATCCTTGCCGCCCAGCTCGAGCATCACCCGCTTGAGGCCCGGGGCCGCGGCGCACAGGATGTGCCGGCCGGTCTCCCGGCTGCCCGTGAACGCGATCATGTCGACGTCGGCCGACACCAGCGCCCGCCCCTGCTCCGCGCCGCCGTGCACGATCGACAGGACATCGGGCGGAAGGACCTCGTTGAACACGTCGACGTAGGCCTGGGCGATGAGCGGGGTCTCCTCCGAGGGCTTGAGCACGACGGTGTTCCCCGCCATGAGCGCCGGCAGGGCCATCCAGGAGATCATCGACGCCGGGAAGTTGAAGGGCGTGAGCGCCGCGCAGACGCCCAGGGGATCGTGCCGGTACTCGGTGACCGTGCGGCCGTCCTGCAGGATCACGGGCTCGAAGGCCTGGATCATCTCCTCCAGCTCGCCATCCAGGTGCCCCACCGACCGCACCTCCCCAACGCCCTCGCGCAGCGGCTTGCCCATCTCCCGGGACAGCAGCTCGCCCAGCGCGGCGGCGCGCTCCAGAAAGGTCGGACCCGCCCGCCGCAGCAGATCGGCGCGCCCCCGGGGTCCCAGGGCCTCCCAGGCGGGCTGCGCGGCGCGGGCGCGGGCGACCACCGCGGCGACGTCCTGCGGGGCGGTGACGGGGACGACACCGACGACGTCGCCGGTGGCGGGGTTGATGGACTCGAGCTGCATGGGGGGACCTCCGGGGCCGACGGGAGGAGAGCCTGCCGCAGCCGCGCCGCCGAGGGAAGGGTCGACGTCGCTGCTCTGTTAGGATCGGGGGTGTGGATGAGGAGGGTGCTTGAGCCTCCGCGACAAGATCGCGTCCCTGGTCTCGCCGCGCGACGGCGTCGACACCGCTGAGTTGCCCCCTCTGGCTGTGGACGTGCTGGAGCGGGCGGGGATCCGCGCGGACCACACGGTGCCCGGCCTGGTTCCGGCCGGGATGCCCACGGTCCCCCCCGTCACGATCGTCGACGACGACGACGCCGGCCTCTTCCTGGTCGGCGGGGACCTGGAGAACCGCTACCGCATCGGCGGCAAGCTCGGCGAAGGCGGCATGGGGGTCGTCAATCTGGCCGGCGACCGGAACCTGGGCCGGCAGGTCGCCATCAAGAGCATCCACCCCGATCGCTGCGAGCCGGGGCGCCTGGCCCGCTTCGTCGCGGAGGCGCGCATCACTGCGCAGCTGGAGCACCCGGGCATCGTGCCCGTGCACGACCTGTTCATCTCCGACGACGGCGACGTCTACTACACGATGAAGCGGGTCCAGGGCGCCAGCCTCGGGGAGATCCTCGAAGGCCTGCGCGACGGCGACCCCGCCACCCTGGTCCGCAACAACGTCAACCACCTCCTGGGGCTGTTCCGCAGCACCTGCCAGGCGGTCGCCTACGCGCACACCCGCCGGGTGGTCCACCGGGACCTCAAGCCGGCCAACATCATGATCGGCGACTTCGGCGAGGTCCTGGTGATGGACTGGGGCGTGGCCCGGTTGCTGGACGACGCCCCCGAAGAGCTGCGCGCGGTGCTGGAGGACGGCGCCAGCGTGCTGATGACGGCCGACGGCGCCATGGTGGGCTCCCCTGCCTACATGGCCCCCGAGTCCCTGCGCGGGGTGGCCGGCGCGGTGGGCCCCGAGGCCGACGTCTTCAGCCTCGGCGTCCTGCTCTACGAGCTGCTCACGCTGACCAGGCCCTTCCGGGCGGACACCGTCGCCCGCCTGCTCTACATCGTGGCCACCGAGCCCGTGGAGCCGCCCTCGCAGCGCGCGCCCGACCGCGAGATCCCCCCGGAGGTGGAGGCCGTCTGCCTGCGCGCCCTGAGCAAGGACCCCGGGGACCGCTACGTTGACGCCGGCGAGCTCATGGCGGACCTGGAGAGCTACCTGGAGGGCGTGCGCCCCCGCCAGGAGGCCGACCGCCTGGTGGCCGAGGGCCGCGAGCTCATGCTGCTCTTCGCCCGCGCCGCCAGCGAGGCCGAGGAGGCCGAGCTGCGCGTGGCGTCCATGAAGGAGGAGCTGCGCCCCTGGGACCCGCTGGAGATGAAGCGCCTGGTCTGGCACGCCCTGCGTGTGCACGAGGACGCGGTGGCCCGGGCGGACACGATCTTCGGCGACTGCGAGGCCGCGTTCGAGTCGGCCCTGTCCCACGTCCGCGGCCACCGCCCGGCCCAGGAGGGCCTGGCCGACCTCTACTGGATCCGCTACCTGCAGGCCGAAGAGGCCCGGGAGCCCCGCTGGGTGCGCCGCTGGGGCGAGCTGATCCAGCGCTACGCCCCCGAGCGCTACGCCCGCCGGCTGCAGGGCGACGGCACCCTCAACCTCACCACCGACCCCCCGGGTGTGCAGGCCGTGATCCAGCCCCTGCGAGAGGTCGACGGCCTGCGCCGCCCTGGCCCCGAGCTGGCCCTGGGCAGCACCCCCATCCAGCGGCGCGCGCTCCCCCTGGGTTCCTGGCAGCTCAAGCTGCAGGCCGAAGGCCACGCCCCCGTCACCGCACCGCTGGTGGTCTCCCGCCTGCAGAACCTCAGCTTCCACGTCCGCCTGCAGGCCCGGGAGGCGGTGCAGCCCGGCTTCCTTCACATCCCGGGGGGCGCGGTGGCCGTGGGCGGCGACGCGAGCGCGATCTCCGGGGTGCCCGAGACCTTCGCGGAGGTCCCGGACTTCGCGCTGGCGCGCTACCCGGTGACGGTGGCCGAGTACTTCGAGTTCCTGGCGGAGCTGAGCCAACAGGACGCTTCCCAGGCCCTGCTCCGATCCCCCCGGGTCCGCGGCGGCCGCGGCGTGCGCCAGCCGGCGCTGATCGTGCTGCCCGCCGACGGCGAATACACCCTCCCCTTCACGGACACCGACGGCACGGTGTGGCACGCGGAGCAGCCGATCGTGTCGGTGGCCGTGGACGACGCGCGGGCCTTCGCGCGTTGGCGGTCCGAGCGGGACGACGTGCGCTACCGCCTGCCCACCGAGCTGGAGTGGGAGAAGGCCGCGCGCGGCCCCGATCGACGCATCTTCCCCTGGGGGGACGTCTTCGACGCCAGCTTCTGCGTGATGTCCGAGAGCAGCGCGGAGCCCCCCGACCTGCCGGCGGTGGGGGCCGTGCCCTCGGACGTCTCCCCCTACGGCGTGCGCGACCTGGCCGGCGGCGTGCGCGACTGGTGCGAGTGGGACGAGACCCCGGCCGCGCCCGGACGCCACCCCCTGCGCGGCGGCTCCTACGGCACCGTGGAGGTCTACTGCCGCTGCGCCTCCCGCTCGGAGGTGCACGAGGAGTACGTCGGCTCGCACGTCGGCTTCCGCCTGCTGCAGGAGCTGGACTCCTCCCCCCCGGACCCCGCGCCCTGAGCGCGCTCCTGGGACCCTGCTAGATTCCGGCGGTGCAACACCCCGCCCGCCGCCGCGACCACCGGCCCTGGAACATCGTCTGCGTGGACGACGACGCAGCGAACCTGCAGCTGTTGAAGGACGTGCTGGAGGGCAGCGGGTACTCGGTGCACGGCTTCTCGTCGACGGCTGGGGCGGTGGCCTGGTTGGATCGCCAGGACGCCGACCTGATCCTGTCGGACCTGCGCATGCCCGATGGCTCGGGCTACGAGCTCCTGGAGTGGGTGCGCGGCCGCGAGCGCTTCGACGGCGTGCCCTTCGTCCTGGTGACCGCCGTGCGTGGCATGGATCAGCGCCTGGACAGCCTGCACGCTGGCGCCGACGACTTTCTCAACAAGCCCCTGGTCCCGCTGGAGGTGACCGCCCGCGTGGAGTCGCTGCTGCGCATGCGCGGGCTGGCCTTGCAGGTCCAGGCCCAGAACGTCGTCCTGCGCGCGCGCAACGACGACCTGGAGGCCAAGGTCCAGGAGCGCACCGCGGAGCTGGATCGTCTGACGCGGGGCCTGGTGGCGGCCCTGGAGCACGCGAACCTGCTCAACGACCACGAGACCGGCAACCACATCCAGCGGGTCTGCTCCTACTCAGCCCTGCTGGCCGACGCCCTGGGCATGGACGCGGACTTCGTGGCCTGCATCGAGCGCTACGCCGGGCTGCACGACGTCGGCAAGGTGGCCATCCCCGACCTGATCCTCAAGAAGGCCGACCGCCTGACGCGGGCGGAGTGGGAGGTGATGAAGACGCACTCCTACAAGGGCTACGAGCTGCTGCGCGCGGCGGGGATCCACGACATGGCCTGCACCATCGCCCTGCACCACCACGAGTGGTGGGACGGCCGCGGCTACCCCCACGGTCTGGCCGGCGAGGACATCCCCATGGCCGCGCGCATCGTCGCCGTCGCCGACTGCTTCGACGCGCTCACGACCCGCCGACCCTACAAGGAGCCCTTCGGCCTGGAGGAGGCGGAGGCCCACATCCGGCGGGACGCGGGCAGCCACTTCGACCCGGCGATCGTCCACTGCTTCGAGACCTGCCGCGGCCGGATCC
>CALCXL010000010.1 GCA_937907595.1 uncultured Pseudomonadota bacterium | reverse complement strand
GCCACGGGCCAGGACATCGCGTGCGTGCACGAGAGCTCCATCGGCTACCTGCACATCGTGCCGGCCGACGACGGGGTCTACGCCTCGCTGCTGCTGCCTTCGTTGATCGTCGGCACGGTGGGCGGCGGAACCGGGCTGCCGCGCCAGAACGAGTTCCTGCAGATGCTGGACTGCGCGGGGCCTGGGAAGATGGGGCGGCTGGCGGAGATCATCGCGGGCTACTGCCTGGCCCTGGACCTCTCCACGCTCAGCGCCATCGCCGGCGGGCAGTTCGCCGCCGCGCACGAGAAGCTGGGCCGCAACCGGCCGGTCGCGTGGTTCCAGCGGGAGGACCTGAGCGCGCGCTTCTTCACCCAGCAGCTCCGCGGCCGCCTGGCGGACCCCGAGCTGACGGTCACCGCGGCGCGCCTGCAGACGGACGTGACCCTGGGCAGCTCGATCCTGACGGAGCTCACGGCCCGCAAGGTGCAGAAGCTGGTGGGGCTCTTCCCCTTCCGCCTGGCGGTCAAGCCGGGGCGGGGCATGGACCACCACGTCGACGTCCTGGTGAAGGCGAAGCCCCTGGACGACGAGGTGATCCTGATGATCAACTCGATGGCGGCCAACTGCGGCCCCCGCCTGGCCGCCGCCCACAACCGCCACAAGGAGCGGACCGGCTTCAAGGGCTGCCACGCCCGGGAGCTGGCGATCTACCGGCAGACGGACCCGCGCTTCACGCGCCACGTCCCCCGCGTCTACGGCCTGCACGAGGAGCCCGAGCGGGAGGCCTGGGTGCTGGTGCTGGAGCGGCTGCAGGGCGTGCACTTGCTGGACACGGCCGACGACGTCTCCGGCTGGGATCGCCCGGCGATCGAGGCGGCGCTGCGCGGCATCGCCCAGGTCCACGCCATCTGGTACGGCCGGGAGGAGGAGCTTCAGCAGCAGCCCTGGCTCGGCCAGGTGATGACGGCGGAGACCATGCTGGAGCTGCGCGACCTGTGGGAGGGCCTGGGCGTGCACGCGCGCGAGGAGTTCCCCGAGTGGTTCGACAAGGAGCAGCTGGCCACCCAGCGGCGCCTGGCCGGCAGCCTGGGGGAGTGGTGGCAGCGGGCCGAGCAGCTGCCGCGCACGCTGATCCACAACGACTTCAACCCCCGGAACATCTGCCTGCGGCCGACGGAGCAGGGGCCGATCCTCTGCGCCTACGACTGGGAGCTGGCGACGCTGGGCCTGCCGCAGCACGACGTCTGCGAGCTGCTCTGCTTCGTGCTGGGCCCCGACACCACCCGCGCCGATCTGGAGCACTACATCGAGGTCCACCGCGCCGAGCTGGAGGCGGCCTCCGGCATCCCGGTGCCCGTCGCCGTCGCCCACGAGGGCTGGTGGCTGAGCCTCAAGGACCTGGCGATGAACCGGCTGGGCATGTACGTCATGGCCCACACCTTCCGGCACTACGGCTTCATGGAGCGGGTGATCGCGACGACGCGGCGGTTCTTCGAGTTGGGGGGGCCGCGGTAGGGGTGGGGCGGTGCGGAGGTCGCGGCAGGGGGGGCGCCGCGGGAAAGGAGCCAGTCGTGGGGACGGGCAGCGATGCGCTGCTTGCGTCGCCCCCCAACGCATCGGGGCGCGGACAGCTCCCGCCGTCCGCGCCCCGAGCTCTTGGCGCCCGTCCTGTCGACGATGCGACCGAGGAGCGTGCTACTCCTCGACGTCCTCTTCGCCCTCGACGTCCGCCGACTCGGCGCCAACCTCCTCGTAGTCCTTCTCGAGCGCCGCGAGATCCTCGCGCGCCTCGCTGAACTCCGACTCCGTCATGTACCCCTCGACCGGGAAGCACGACATGATCCCTGCCTCGGGGCTCGTGTCCTGCACCCCGTCCACGACGGGGAAGTACTGGGTCGCCAGGTAGTCGCCGTGGGCGATGTGGGCGGCGGGGGCGTTGCCTCCCACCGTGATCATGTTCACCGCGCCGTTGCCTCGCACGTGGCAGATCGAGTCCGCCAGGGCCAGGCCGGGGCCAGCGCCCACGCCGAGCATCAGGGAGAGGGTCGCGCCCAGCATCTTCTTCGTCTTCATCGCCATGGGTGTCACCACAGGGGCAGAGTTGCGCCTCCGAACCGGCCCGGCTCCTCGGCATCGCGTGCCCTTGTGTCTTCCGACCGCGGTAGCGTCGTGGGTGCCGGGAGAAGGTGCGGAG
>CALCXL010000009.1 GCA_937907595.1 uncultured Pseudomonadota bacterium | reverse complement strand
CGTCGTCGTCGTTCGCGCTGTCGTCGTCGTCGTCCGCCGAGTCGTCGTCGTCCGCGGTGTCGTCGTCGTCGTCCGCGGTGTCGTCGTCGTCCGCGGTGTCGTCGTCGTCGGCCGCGGTGTCGTCGTCGTCGGCCTGGCCCAGGCAGCCGGTCTGGCCGTCGCATCCCTCGTCGTCGCAGTCGGTCAGGCCGTCCGCGTCGTTGTCCTCGCCGTCCGTGCACTCCGACGCGCCGTCCCCCTCGTAGGGATCGACGTCGTCGTCGTCGGGCAGCGACTGCGGGCAGGCCGTCAGCAGGAGCAGGACGCAGGTGATGAGGACCCGCGAAGGCGGGTGACCGAAGCGCTGGGGCTGGAGGTCCGGGTGCTGCCGGGTGCGTCCGGTCTCGACGTCGTTGATCACGGGGTGCACGGACTACCTCCATCGGCCAACAGGGAATCATTGGGGGTCGAGGCCGATGCGTTTATAGTCGCGCGTCGCCGAACCCGCGAGGAGAGATCGATGCGCAGCATCCTCATCGCCCTGTTGCTCCTGCCCGCCACCGCAGCCGCACACGGCCAGTACACCGAAGCCACCCCGGACGTGCAGCCGGGCTGGACCGAGCCCGGCGTGGCGGAGATCGAAGACGCCATCCAGGCCGCGGCGGCGGAGTTCTTCGTGCCGGAGGCCCTGCTCCGGGCGGTGGCCCACACGGAGACGCGCTGGCAGCACCTGCCCTACCGGGTCACGGCGCACGGTCGCCGCGGGCTCTTCAGCCTCACCGACGACCGCTTCGCCGACGCTGCGTCGCTGCTGGGCGCCGATCTGGACAGCCTGCGCGGGGACTACTGGACGCACACCCGGGGCTTCGCGGCCCTGCTGGACGACGCTCGGCCGCTGTCTGCGCCCATGCCCCCGGTCGGGGAGTGGCGCGACGCGCTGGCCTGGGCCATGGACCTTGCGCCCGGCGCGGCGGATCAGTACGCCGATCGCGTGATGCAGCTGGTCAACGACGGACTGATCGACCAGCTCCCCACCACCGGCGAGCCCCTGAGCATCACCCCCGAGGCGGTGGACGGGCAGTTCCTGGGCGTGTTCGAGGGCATGGTGGAGCGCAGCTCGGACTACCCCGGCGCGGTCTGGAACCCGGCGGCGTCCTGCAACTACAGCAACCAGAGCCGCAGCATCGGCGACGTGGACAAGGTCATCATCCACACCGCCCAGGGCTCGTACGCGGGCACCATCTCCTGGTTCCAGAACTGCGCGGCCAGCGTGTCCACCCACTACGTCGTCAGCAGCGCCGGCGGCGTCACGCAGATGGTGGAGGAGGAGGACATGGGCTGGCACGTGAGCTGCTGGAACGGGCGGTCCATCGGCATCGAGCACGAGGGCTTCGTCAACCAGCCGTCGCTCTACTACACCACGGCCATGTACAACGCTTCGGCCGCCCTGGTGGCGGACATCCTGAGCTCCTGGAACCTGCCGGTGAACCGCACCAGCGTCATGGGCCACGTGGAGATCGACCCCGCCTGCAACGGGAACGCGCACAGCGACCCCGGCACGGGCTGGGACTGGGACCTGTTCATGGACCTTGTGGGCGGCACCAACACCACCAACCCCGACCCCACCAACCTGGTGGGCTACATCCGGCACACGGACCTGTACGAGTCGGCCTACGGCATCGCCGGCGCCACGGTCAGCGCGCCGGGCCTGGGCAGCGTCACGACCAGCGGCTCGGGCTACTACCAGTTCAACGACATCACGCCGGACACGTACACGGTCTGCGCCGACGCCACGGGCTACCAGCAGGGCTGCACCACGAAGGTCGTGGCGCCGGAGATCACCAACTGGGGGTCGATCCTGCTGGCCGAGGAGGTGGTGGCCGACGACGACGACGCGGCGGACGACGACGACACGGCCCCCGACGACGACGACACCGCACCGGACGACGACGACACCGCGGCGGACGACGACGACACCGCCCCCGACGACGACGACACGGTGGGCGACGACGACGACGCCGCCCCCGACGACGACGACACCGCCCCCGACGACGACGACACCGCCCCCGACGACGACGACACCGCGGACGACGACGACGACGCGGTGGACGACGACGACGCGGTGGACGACGACGACGCCAGCGACGCCGGGCCGGTCTACGGCGGCACCCGGCGCTCCCTGGTGGCCAGCGACGACGACTCGACCCGGCGCGGGGACTGCGACTCCTGCAGCGCGGCGGGGGGAGCGGCGGGCCTGCCGGGCCTGTTCCTGATCCTGGGCCTGCGCCGGCGGCGGGCGGGATCTGCCGCGACGCACAGCAACGACGGAGAGCGACGATGAGCAAGACGGTTGGCGTGGTCCTGTCGGGCTGCGGTGTCTACGACGGCACGGAGATCCACGAGGCGGTGCTGACGCTGCTGGCCCTGGACCAGCGGGGGGCCACCGCGGTGATGGCGGCGCCCGACAAGGAGCAGAGCCACGTGATCAACCACCTGACGGGGGAGGTGGACCCCACGCCCCGCAACGTGCTGGTGGAGTCGGCGCGCATCGCCCGCGGCGCCATCAAGCCCCTGGCGGAGCTGCACGCAACAGACTTCGACGCGTTGATCTTCCCGGGCGGCTTCGGCGGGGCGAAGAACCTGTGCTCCTTCGCCTTCGACGGCGCGGACATGACCGTGGACGCCGACGTGGCGCGGTTGGTGGCGGAGACGCGCGCCGCCGGCAAGCCCATCGGCTTCATCTGCATCACGCCCACCCTCGCCGCCAAGCTCATCCCCGGCGTCACGATCACCCTGGGCTGCGCCGGCGACGCCCCCACCGCGGCGGAGGCCATGGGCGCCACCCACGTGGAGACGGAGGTGCACGAGATCGTGATCGACGACGTCCACAACGTCGTCTCCACCTCGGCCTACATGCTGGGCCCCTGGGTGGCGAGCGTGCACAAGGGGATCGACGCGCTGGTCGAAGAGGTTCTTTCTCGGGCTTGAGGGGCTGTGAGGGGACTCGGCGAAGGAGCCGGTGGCCTGCTCAGCCGCCGGCGTCCAGTTCCCGGCGGAGCAGCGCCGCGAACGACCGGATGTCACCTTCGACCGACGCTGCCTCCAATGCGGCCATGTATTCGGCGCGGTTCTCCATGCGCACCACCGTCCAGGGGTAGCCCCCCGAAGCCAGCTGCACGTTCATCAAGAACCGCCCCAGCCGACCGTTGCCGTCGGCGAAAGGGTGGATCCAGGTGAAGACGAAGTGCCCGAGGACCGCCCTCACCGAAGCGAGCGGCTCGTCCCGAAGTTGTCCGAACAGCTCTTCCATGGCGTCTGGAACGGCATCATGCGGTGGGGGAACATGCCGCGAACCGAGGATGTACACGGGCTGGCGACGGTACCCGAGCAGTTGTGGGCGCCGGAGGAGTCCGGCCTCAACGTGCGGCGAGAACATCGTCGAATGCCAGGCATCGAGGTCTCTGCGCACGACGTCTGAAGCGTCCTGCCCGTCGAGAACAGCAGCAACGCTGGCGCGAACCGACCGCTGGGCACGCAGGTACCCGGACGCAGCCAGCCTGTCTCGTTGCGTCGCGTCATCGAACACGCCGCGCCCCTCCCGGACCGCCTTGATCAACTCGGGGGTGACGCGGTAGCCCTCGATCGACAGCGAGTTCCACGCGTCCCGCTCCGCCCTCCCGTCCAACTCGACCAGGTACTCATCCGCCGGGACCCTCGGCGGCGGCGGCTCCCACGTCTCCGACACACCCTCGCGCATCCGGGCCCACAGCTCGGCGACCCGGCCCGCGTAGGGGGAGGCAGGGCGGCGGCCCAGCCTGGGCGGTGGGTTGGCGAAGGGGTTCGTCTCCACGAACGAGCGCCCCGACTCCTCCATGGCCCGGCCCAGCGAATCGGCTGCCACCCCATCGCCGAGCGCTCGCCAGCCCCCGACCAGCCTCCCCACGCCGTCGATGGGCCCCCGCTCCAGGGCAACCCGGGCCACATCAAGGGGAGAGCGCACCATCCGCAGCGCGATGGCCGCGTCCGTCTCGCGCGTCCGAAAGAACGCAGCGGAGACGCGGAGAAGCGCCTCCGGCAGCTCCATGATCCGCAGCCCGTCGCGGACCTCCACCCGCTCGGGCAGGTGCAGGGGGTCCGGGTAGACGAACAAGGAGGTCTCGTGGGGGAGCGGCAGGTTCATCGAGCCGCCGCTGCGCGTGATGGCCACGACCTGCTGCGGCACCTGGGTGTTGCCCGCGTGGATCGCGAGGGAGGCCTCTGCAGAGAGGCACCAGCCGTCGGCGAAGCGATCGCTGAGGTACACACGGATGAAGGCCTGGATGCTCCCGAACCAGGCCACAGAGCCGCCATCTCGGGCACCCGGCGCGTGCAGCAGGTACCAGCCCCGACAGATCCGTGAGAGCCAGCCCTCCCGAAGCAGGACCTCCCGGTCACGACGGGTCATGAACTCCGACTTGACCACGCCATCGATGGCCACGGCCTCGATCCGGGAGAGTCGAGCGGCCAGGGTCTCGTGAGGGCGCGCCATCCTGGCTTACTATAGTTTGCTGTCCATAACCCTGTCTGGTTTCAGGGCGGGAACCCCAGGGCGATCGCACCACTCCGCCGTTGACGCCCGGATCCGTCCGTGATCCCGTTT
>CALCXL010000008.1 GCA_937907595.1 uncultured Pseudomonadota bacterium | reverse complement strand
TACCCCAGCGCTCATCCGCGGGGCGGTGTATACGCCCGGAGCGATCTCCAGCATGCACGAAGCGAGGAAACCCGCGAAGCGTGGCGCGACGTCACGCACCACCACTACGGTCATCACGGAGCACCTCCTTGATGTAGTCGATCATCGTCGGAATGACCCGGTCGGACCGGATCAGGTCCCCGATCGACCGACGAACGATTCGTTCCAGGTCTTCTGTCGGCGTCCGCTGCCACCTCCGCACGGCCTCGAAGGCCCCCGGCACGGTCACGCTGTGGCGCACCATGTCTGCGATGTCGAGGCAGAACGCGATACCGGAGTCCTCGTGCACGAAGCCGAGTTGGGGGATCGCACCGGCAACGGCAACCGCGACTTCAGCCGCAGCATTGACGGCCGTCGCCGCGTGGTTGATGGCCTGATTCGGGGGGTCAGAAGCGTCAGGCTCGCTCCTGTCGTAACGGCGTCCATTCCACTTGATCCCGAACCGCTGCGCCAGGAGGCGATAGGTCTCCTTCACCCGCGAACCTTCGATCCCGCGCAGCGTGCTGATGTCCGTCGACGGCAGGATCTCGCCCAGACGGAGGGCGTACATGTGTCGGGCAACTGCGACCCTTTGCTCTGGAGACGCCCAGAGCATCGCCTGCCGACGTGCCCGAGCCGAACGGTCTGGCCCCGCAGGCAAGCTCGCGTAGAACCGAACTCCCCCCTCGCCCACGGCCACGAGTCCTACGCCATGTCGGGCCAAGATGCGCAAGGCGTCGTGGCTCACGGTAATCCCCGGCTCCAGGAGGATGCAGTTCAGCATCTGGAAGGGGATCGCGTAGTCCCCCGGAGCCATCCGGCCGCCGGCAGCAGCCTTGAAGCGGACGGTCCCGCTGTCCACGTACAGGTTGCCCCTCCGCAGCCACAGCAGCCCGTGGCGGTCTGCCTGGGGGATACGTCCCGACTCAAGGCCGAGTCGGCCCGCCAGCATCAGCCGCGGCGCCTCAACAACAGCATCCCGAAGCCGAACCCACGATGTCGTCCCACCCCTCTGGCAAGGAGGGCGGAGAACCTGTCGGGATCGGTGACCTTCAACACCCCGTCGAGGGTGGCGTCGGGACGCTCCGAGACGCGGACTGGCCGTTGGCCAGACTTCCTACCGCGGCGGACGAGGCGAGCCCGATTGAACCCGGTCAGACCGACGTTCACGAGTTCTGCGCCTCCATGACGCTCCAGGTCCTCCTTCAGCCAGTCCCGGTAGACCTCCTCTCGGGACACCGCGACGCCATCCCCGACCTGCCAGCACCGTCGCAAGAAGGCGTCGACCTCGGCTCCCTTGCGGTGTCGGGTGTCTGCCTTTGCCATGCGGACGACCGGGCACACGCGGGTACTGAACGCGTACTCCGCCCCAGCAGCGAAGGTGCCGGGCATGGGCTTGCTCGCCAGCGACTCCCAGTCACAGGTGGCCCACAGATCGGGGGCTGCGGTTTCCTGGGCCACCTCCTGCAGGTGACGGGCGGAGGCCGACCCGTAGCCCAGCACCGGGAAGCCGCGGCCTTCCTGAGGCCGGACGAGGAAGGGCGCTGGTGCCAGGTCACCGAACAGTTCCCCCAGGACGCAGTGGACCAGATAGCCCATGTCGTCCGCGGCCGCGGGGAGCCCCCGCTGGTGTCCCAGCCGCACGAGGCCCTGGCCGTCCAGGACCAGACTGACCATGTGAAGCCCTCCGCTTTCAGGTGCCATCGTGAGCCTCCGTGGGTACGACCGTCCCGTGGCGCAGCAGGCGCCGGCCGGCGTGGACCTGGTTGGCCCAGTCCCGCTGGTCGTAGGTCGGGATCAGACGATCTCCCTTGCCGAAGGTGGGTCCGTCCTCGTGCTGCCCCCCAGCGGCGGGCCACCAGGCCGGAAGCGGACCGGCATCGGCCCGACGATCCCGAGGCACCTGCCGGATTGCCTCGAACAGGCTCTCGCCCTCAAGCTGCCCTTCGAGCAGCGGCCGGGCAGGCAAGCAGCACTTCCGACCGAGGAACAGCGGTCGTGCAGGGCGGCGGAGCGCCTCCGCGATCCGTTCCAGCGTCGGTTCTTCGTCTGCTGGCTCCAACGCCACCACGACGGTGTGCACGGCGTCTGCCAGGTAGTCCCGCTCGCGGATGTGCGTGCTGGCTGACACCGAGCCGGTCCTCCTCTCCGGTGCGCCACGGGTGGTCCAGCCGAATGCCCCCGCGGGGAACGTCTGCGCGTTGCCCAGGTCGACGGTCTGGAAGTCCCGAAGCTCGGTCCCAGCACGGTCCTGGCGTGACGCGAACTGCAGGCGCTCCTGCAAGCGTTGCGTTCGTGCTGATTCCTCGTGACGGTACCCGAGCGCGTTGCCGATCAGCCCGGTGAGCATCGACAGCGCAGGCATGCGCTGCGTGCCGCGCCGGTGGTCGACGGCAGTGGTCCCGAAGCTGATCATCGGCGCTTCCAGGCGCAGCACCAGAAATCGCATCACGCCTCCAGGATCTGCGCAGCCGCCCACTTCGCCAGGCCAGAGAGCGACCCCGCGTCCGCCGCGGCGGAACGCGAGACGAGGCCCGAGAGGTCCCCGACGCCGACCACCTGGCGGCGCTCTCCGCCCTCGTAGACGCGGTCGAGGTCCCTCAAGTGCCCCCCGAGGGCGTCGAAGGAGTTCTCCAGGGGGCTGGGACGCGGGGAGATCGGCCTGAGGAACGCGTTGGCGAGCGACCGTGGCTGAGCGTCACCGGCTTCCACCAAGACGAGGCTGGAGTAGGCGTAGGGCGCCGTCGAGCCGAGCTTTGCCCCCGGCGACACGGTGGCGATCAGGCGCACCAATCGCGCGACGACCTCGGCCGCGAGCGCGCGGTCGGCGTCGCTGGCGCTGGCGGCGGTGCCCGGCCCGAGGTTCTCGATGAGCAGCCCGATGTCCACGACCGTGTAGCCGTAGAAGAGGCCGGAGTTCAGTTCGTTGCTCCCGATGTGGCCGCTGCCCCGTGCCTCGTCCTCGTCGTCACCGGTGCCGAGCAGATCATCGACGGCGGAGAAGTAGTCCGACTCGGCCATCTCGGCGTGCACCGTGAACGCGTGGGCGACGTGGATGGCTGCGTCGGTGCGCGCCAGGAGGTCACCGGTCGTCATGCGCCCGAACATCGCGGCGTCTAGGCCCGCCGCCGCGCGCATCGCTTCGAGGTTCTTCTTGCCCTCCTTGCCGAGGTGCTGCTTGAGGGCCGCCTCCGCGACCTTTCGCAGCTTGTCCGGCGCGAGCGAGCCGTCGAGATCGCCGGCGACGGCTGCGGCGACGGTCTTGAGGTACTCCAGTTCGGTCCGGCCGAGCACGGTGATCTGCCCGGTTCGCAGGGCGGGTCCTTCCGCCTCGTCGCGCTTCTTCCTGGCCTTCGGGCTCTCGCCCAGGACCACCGCCATGAGTGCTCCGGTGACGGCCTCTGCCGCAGCGGTTTCGAGCCCGTCCGCCACCAGCGGGTCGTAGACGAACCGCTCGAAGCTCTGCCGAGAACGGACGGACAGGTCGACACCCACCTCGGAGAGCGCACCAGGGCCGTCGAACGTGCGCCAGTGCCGCTTGAGGCACTGAGACGACACCCGAGTCCGCGTAGCGCCGCCGAACGGAATCCGCTTGGCGAAGCCGGCGTCGTCGCGGTTGAGAAGCGCGGCGGGGTAGGAGGTCAGGGTGTGGAACTGGAGGAAGCGTGTGGGCATCAGTCGGTGCTCCGAGTGGCGTTCAGGGTGCGGTAGTAGTTGCGGGCGATCTGGCGACGGACCCGGTCGTCCGGGTCCTGGCGGCTGAGCACGAGCGTGGCAAGCTCGACGTGGTTGCAGGGCTCGGCCTTCGAGCCCAAGTAGCGGGCGGCGAGGCGGACCTCGTTGCGCAGGCCGGCGTCACTGGCGCGAAGCAGTCGAGAGAGCCTCAACTCGGAGAATCCAGCCGCGGCAAGTGCCGAGCCGAGCGCTCGCCCTGGCTGATGCAGTCCGACCATGAGGACCAGGGCGTTCAGGACGCAGGCCCAGTCGCGCTCTGCGTAATCTCGCCGGGCAGCCTGGTTGGGCACGACCCACGACGGCTCGACCCAGGCCACCATGACCTGCCAGAAGGCGGGCTCCGTCGGATCGTCGAGGTCCAGACGTCGCAGTGCCGCCAGATCACCTGGGGAGAGGGCGTGCTCCAGCACGTGGACGAGGCGGCCCACAAGCTGTGCGAGGCTCGTGGGTGACGCGGGAGCCGGCGCCTCGGCAGGCCCCTGGGGGCTAGGTGCGGCGTGCTCAGTCATGGCGATGCCTCCTGCAACTGTGGGGTGGCCCGGTCCGTCGAGGGGTCGTCAAGCAACGTGCCCAGGTGCTTGCGCAGCCCGCCGTTGAACATCCTCTCGGCGGCTGAGATCGCCCGGTACTTGCGAGTGATGGGGATGGGGAGCGAACCGAACGCGTCCTCAAGGACCTCACGGGCGAGGGCGCGCAGTTTGCGCGCCCAGGACCGATCCCTCTCTTCCGCGGGCTTCTCCAGGTCCTGCCAGAGTTCCTCGAAGAAGCAGGCGTCGATCATGGCATCGAGCCGGAGCTTGGAGGGCGTGGCTCGGTCGTCGTCGAACTTGAGCTTGTCGGCACCACCCTGGAGCAGTGCGCAGAT
>CALCXL010000007.1 GCA_937907595.1 uncultured Pseudomonadota bacterium | reverse complement strand
CGCCGCGTCGGTCGCCGTCGCCGCCGTCGCCTCGGTCGCCGCGCTGGTCGCTGCGCCCCGCTCCGTCGCCGCATCCCCGTCCATCGTCCCCACCGCGCGCGCCCCGGCCGGCCCCTCGGGCCCCATCCACAAGGGCGACGTCACCGGGTGGCGCCCGCCGGGGGGCGGCTCGGTGGCGCGGCCTTCGCGCATCCAGAGCATGGCGTTGACGATGATCTGCGGGAACGCCAGGCGCAGGGGCAGGTCGGACTGGCCGAAGTCGAAGCCCCAGGCGATGGACCGCCGCCCAGGCCCGCCGTCCCGCGCCAGGGCCAGGGCGCCCGCCGGGGTTCCCACCAGCCGCAGGTCGCCGGGCTGCTCGGTGAACACCTCGCCGACGCGGATGGTCAGGTCCCGCAGCACCAGGCCGCCGAACAGCGGGTGGTCGGGGTTCCAGTCCGTGACCTGGGGCTCGGCGACGGCCGCCTGCACCACGAACGGGCCCCCCGGCGGGGGGGCGACGTAGAACGCGCGGGGCAGCGGCTTGCCCGGGGGCAGGAAGCTGTCCAGGAAGACGATGTCGGCCCGCTCGGCCTCGGCCCGGGCGCGCGCGCCCCAGGCCGCCGGGGTCACCCGGGTCAGCCGCACCCCGGGCAGCAGGGCCAACACCCGCTCCAGGAAGCGGTTGCCGTCGCTGACCAGCACCGCCGACAGGGGGCGCACGGGCTGCAGCCAGCCGAAGGCGCGATCGTCGGCGGCCAGGGGGTCGCTCAGGGGGCCGTCGGGGGAGGCGAAGGACGCGCCCCGCAGCACCGCCTCCAGGCCGGTGGCGTCCAGGGGCTGGAAGCGGTAGCGGCGAAGGACCTCGGCCTGGGGGGCGATCTCCAACCGGGCCTCACCGAGCACGGCGTCGGCCGTCTCCAGGCTGAGCGTGACCTGCGCGGGCCAGGGGCTGTGGTTGCGCACCCGGACGATCGCCTCTTCCTCGGCGGGGATGCCCTCGCTGGCGCGCAGGTCGAAGGCCGTGATGGCCAGGTTGGGCGCCGCGGAGAAGGGGGCGCGCAGCCTCACGTCCCAGCCGGCCTCCTCCGCGAAGGACTGCACGACGTCGACGGCTTCGGGATCGTCGGTCCACAGCTCGACCACGGAGTCCCCGGGCCGCAGCCCCGGCTGGGCCACCGCCAGGGAGAGGGCGGCGGCGAGGTCGGCGCGCACCCCCGACACGTCCAGCAGCCGCAGGGCCAGGCGCAGGCGCTGGCGGTCGTCGCCGAAGGGGGTCAGCAGCTCGGGGCTCTCCCCGGCGCCCACCAGGCCCACCTGCACGCCCTCGGGCAGCGCCCCCAGCGTGGCCGTCAGCTCCCGGGCCACGCGGTCGATGCGCGCGCCGTCGCCCCGATCCGTCGCCATGGACAGCGAGCGGTCCACCACCCACACCCGCTGGGTCACCGCCGGCTCCTCGGCGTCGTCCACCGCCACCGGCCGGGGCTCGCCCAGGGCCAGAGCCAGGGCGCCGATGACCAGGAGCTGCAGGGCCAGCATGACCAGCTCCTTGACCAGGGGGTTGCGCCGCCGCGGCAGGATCAGCTCCCACAGGACGTGGCTGGAGACCACCACCACCGGCGGCCGCGGGCGCAGCAGGAACCACAGGATGGCCAGCGCCGCCCCGATCCCCGCCACCATGGCGACGTCCGCGCCCGGCAGCCGCGTGAACTCGAAGCCGAACATCAGCCCAGCAGCCGGTCGGCGCGCATGGTGTGCAGGACCATCTCCTCGAAGGGCTGGTCTGAACGCGCGTGGCTGTAATAGAGGTTGTGGGCGCGGGCGTAGCGCTGCAGCGACTCGCCGTGCTCGGCGAAGGCCGCCCGGTAGGCGGAGGCGATGCGCTCGGTCACCTGCACCCGCATGCGCCGCCCCGTCTCCGGGTCCTGGAGCACGACCTCGCCCCGCGCGGGCACGTCGGCGTCCTCGGGAGCGGAGACCTGCAGCATGCCGACCTCGAACCGCGCGTGCCGCAGCGCGTCCAGGGCCTTCTGCCAGCCCGTGGGCGCCAGGAAGTCGCTGAGCACCAGCACGATGCCCCGGGTGTGCGTGACCGACGCCAGGGCCCTCGCCGACGCCTCCAGGTCCGTGGCGGAGCCCGGCTCCACCTTGCCCAGGTAGCGGTAGACCTGCGCCGCCTGCGCCTTGTGCCGGGGCGGGGTCAGCGGCTTCATCAGCCCGTCGCCGAAGGGCCAGACGTGCACGCGGTCCAGGTGCGCCAGGGCGATGTAGGCCAGGGCCGTGGCCACGCGCCGGCAGTACTCGGCCTTGGTCACGCCGTCGGAGCGGCCGGCGATCCCGCCGAAGGGCGCCGACATCGACGCGCTGCGGTCCACCAGCAGGTGCAGGTTGAGCTCGGTCTCTTCCTCAGCCAGCCGCACCATGAAGCGGTCCATGCGGCCGTAGAGGTTCCAGTCGATGTCCTTGAAGTCGTCGCCCGGCGTGTAGGGCCGGTGGTCGGCGAAGTCGATGCCGCGGCCGAGCTTGCGGCTGCGGGTCAGGGCGGCGAAGCGGCCGGTGTGCAGGCGGCGCGACACCACGCGCAGGTACTCGAGCTTGCGCAGCAGATCGGAGCTGAGCTCGAGCTCCTCGGTCACCGCGGCAGCGCCGAGACGATGTCCGCCACCACGGCGTCGGTGGACACGCCCTCGGCCTCGCCCTCGAAGTTGAGGATGACGCGGTGGCGCAGCACGGCCCCGGCCAGGGCCTGCACGTCGTCGACCGACGCGTTCTCACGCCCCTCCAGCAGCGCCCGGATCTTCGCCCCCAGGATCAGCGCCTGGGCCCCGCGGGGGGAGGCGCCGTAGCGCACGTAGCGCTTCGTGATGTCCGGCGCCTCGGCCTGCTCGGGGTGCGTCGCCAGCACCAGGCGGATGGCGTAGTCGGTCACCGACCCCTTGATCAAGACCTGCCGGGCCAGGGCCCCCATCGCAAGCAGGTCGTCGCCGCCCGCCACGGGTTCGATGGTGGGCGCGGCCCCGGCCGTGGTGCGGGCCAGGATCTCCCGGAGCTGCGGCAAGGAGGGGAACTGCACCAGCAGCTTGAAGAGGAAGCGGTCCAGCTGGGCTTCGGGCAGGGGGTAGGTGCCGTCCATCTCCAGGGGGTTCTGGGTGGCGACGACGAAGAAGGGCTTCGGCAGCTGGAAGGTCTCGCCGACGATGGTGACCTGCCGCTCCTGCATCGCCTCCAGCATGGCGCTCTGCGTCTTCGGCGTGGCCCGGTTGACCTCGTCGGCCAGCACGATCTGGTGGAAGACCGGGCCCTTGTGCAGCACGAAGGTCTTGCGGCCGTGCTCGTCCTCCTGCACCAGCTTGGTGCCGGTGATGTCCGCGGGCATCAGGTCCGGGGTGAACTGGATGCGGGCGAAGTCCAGGCGGAAGGCGTCGCCCAGGCTCTTGACCAGCAGGGTCTTGCCCAGGCCGGGCACGCCCTCCAGCAGCACGTTGCCGCCGGCGACCATCGCCATCAGGCAGCCGCGCACCACGTCGTCCATGCCCACGATCACGCGGTGCACGCTCTGCTCGATCCGGACGAAGGTGGCCCGGAACTCGTCGGGGGTCATGGCGGCTCGATTCGTGTGAGGGGGTCAGGGGTTGGCGGTCTTGCTGCCGCCGGGCCGGATGGAGTCGAAGTAGCTCTGCGCGTAGTCGCGGAAGAGGGGCGGCAGCGTGTCCGCGTTGGAGACCATGAGCTCCTCCGCCTCCGCAAAGTAGTCGACCAGCACGTCGTCGGCCTCGGACGCCAGGCCCGCGTTGATCTTGTGGCGGGCCAGCCGATCGAAGAGCGCCTCGCGGGTCTCCGGTGGCATGCGCCCCTGGGCCAGCTGCCCCAGGGCTTGCTCCAGCCGCCCGGACTGCTGGGGGCTCAGGCCGTTGAGCAGGGTGGACAGCCCGCCGCCCTGGTCGGGGTTGCCGGTGCCCGCGCCCTCCGCGCCCGCCGACGTCTCCCCGTCGCCGCTGCCCTGCATCCTGGGGCCCGTGGGGGTGCCGGAGCCCTGGGACATCTGCGCGCCCTCGGGCGGCGGTCCCTGGGCCGGCTGCGCGTTTCCGCCGGCCAGCTCCTCGGGCGGGCCGCCCTGCTGGCCCCGCTTGACGTCGCCAACCTCCTCGAAGCCGGCGTCGGCCATGGCGTCGGTCTTGTCCACCACCCCCTGGCCGTTGTCGACCTGGACCTCCCGGCCCTCCTTCGCCTTCTTCTGCTTGCCGACGGCGGCCTCGGCGATGATGTCCTGCACGTCCTTCACGAAGTCGCGCAGGAACTGGTTGAAGGACTCCTGGGTGTCGTGGGAGCGGTCGTGGGCGGCCTGCGACTCGTCGCCCAGGTCGCGGCGGATCATGTCCTCGCGCTCGTCGGCGATGTTGTTGGTGGCGCCGTTGTTGGACTGCTGGGACAGCATGGGGTTGTCCACCAGGTCCGAGTTCTCCACCATCCCGCTGCTGGAGTCGACGCCGGACGAGGTGTTGCGCACCGCCGCGCTCTCCGCGTTGAGGGTCACCTCCGCCTCGTGCATCACCTCGTGGTGGAACTGCTGCATCAGGTCGCTGGCCTTGCGCGAGTGGGCGAAGAGGTCGCTGACCAGCTCGGCCTGCTGGGCGTCGGTCAACGCCAGCTGATCCACCGTCTCCTCTTCCAGGCGGGCCAGGTCGTCGGCCGTGATGCGCGGGCCCTGGTCCTCTGGGCGGGGCGGGGGAGGGGGCAGGGCCAGCGTGTCGTGCTCGGCGTCCTCCGGCGGCGGGGGCACGGCGCGCTTCTTCACCACCCGGCGGAGCTCGTCCTCCCGGGCGCGGATGCGGCGGATGGTGCGGTCCAGGTCCGTCAGCAGACGCACGGCCTCCTTGTCGCCCCGCTCCTCGAAGGCGTCGATGCTGCGGTCGATGGAGGCCAGCAGGTCGTCCTCGGGCTCCTCGATGGCGGGTGGCGGGGCCGAGGGGCGGAGCTGGAAGGTGAGCGCGGCGCCGGTGGTGGCCAGGGCCAGGACCAGGAGCACCGCCAGGCGGGGGACGTGCGCGCGCCAGGCGACGGGGAAGAGCGCGGCCACCGACGTGGCCTGGGCGAACTGGGCGGCGTCGACGCGCTGCAGGCCGGCCAGGGGCGCGGGGTCCGCGGCGAACTCCAGGGCCGTGCCCAAGCGGTCGGAGAGGCCGGCGCGGTGGTCGGCCTCGGCCGCGGCGGTGGGGAGGTCGATGCCCCCGGCGGAGGCCAACAGGGCGCCCAGGGGGACCGCCAGGAGCCAGATCAGCAGGGGCCCCAGGTGCCGCGCCTCCAGGCCGCCGGTCAGCTCCAGCCCCAGCGCGCACAGGACGATGCCGATCAGCGCCGCCGACAGGCCCCCGAGGGCGCCGTGGATCGCGCGCGCCCGGCGCCAGGCGCGGGCGGCGGAGCGGGCGGTGCTTTCGACGGCTTCGAGCATCTTCAACGATCGTCAGGGTGCGGGTGGAAGCTACCAGCCGCCCCGGGGAGGGGTGTCAAGGGGCTGCAATCATGCGGTCAGCGACTTGGAAAGCAATGCGCGTTCCGGGCGATCGGGCGCCCCGCGGTCTATGGGTCCGCGAACGCCGGTAGGATCGCCCCGATGACCCACCGTTCTGCAGGCAAGGTGACGTCGGGCATGCTCGCCCTGGCCCTGGCCGCCGGCGCGCTCGCCTACGCCGGCACCAAGTACGGCCCCCACCTGGTCGACGCCCGGCGCGTGCGGGCCCTGATCGCCGAGGCGGGCCAGCGCGCGGCCTCCTTCGAGACCGACCGGGCCGCGCGGAAGTGGTTCGACCAGCGGGCGAAGGACGAGGGGTTCGGCTGGCTGGGCAGCGAGGACCTGTACTGGCAGCGCGTGGATCGCAGCACCGTGCACGTGGGCGCCGGCTGGACGGTGCAGGTGCCGCACCTGCTGGTGGGCAGCCAGTCCCTGCACTTCCGCTGGTACTGCACCGCCACCGCCGACGACTGCGTGCCCTTCGAGCCCCGCTGGGAGTGATCGCGCCGGCCCGCAGGGCCTGACCGCGCGCTGGCTCCTCCCCCAAAGCGAAACGCCCCGGACCGGGCCGAGGCGCTTCGTTGTGGGTTGGACTCAGCTCAGCTGCGGCGGCGCAGGCCCACCAGGCCCAGGCCCATCAGCAGCCACATGAAGGCGCCGCTGGAGGCCCGCTGCCCGGCCACGGAGCAGTCGGGGTCGCCCGTGTCGTCGTCGTCGTCGTCGGCCACGCTGTCGTCGTCGTCGTCGTCGTCGTCGTCGTCGTCGTCCCCGCTGGGGGTCATGCACTCGTAGTCCTCGGCGTCGACCAGGGAGTCGCCGTCGTTGTCGATGCCGTCGTCGCAGATCTCGGGCTCGATGTTCGGGTCGGAGCAGATGACCAGGTTGTCCCAGGCCGCCTTCGCGTAGAAGTCGAGCATCATCACGTAGACGCCGCAGACGCCACCCAGGTTGAGGGTGTCGACGCTGTTGTCGCCCAGGCCGCTGCTGGTGATGGTGTCGATGGTCTGCACGTTGA
>CALCXL010000006.1 GCA_937907595.1 uncultured Pseudomonadota bacterium | reverse complement strand
TGCGGGGGCGGGGGCGGTGGGGGGCGCGCTGGCGCCGCCGGTGTTCTTCTTCTTGTTGGCCATTCGATCGTCTCCCGGGGCCGGGGAACCCGCTGGTGACGGTTCGCATTCCGGCCGGTTCGAAGCGGCGGACCTTACCACGCTGCGCGCGCGCGTCCCCGCCGAAGAACCGGCCGCCTGAACGCCCCCCGAGAGCGATTCCGAGCCTCCGAAAGCCGGGCAGCCGATGGTTGCATCCCCCACTCCCGCCCCCTGCATCCGTGGTATTGGGGCGCCGTGTCCGACCTGCCCCCTGCCCTGCGCGCCACCGCTCTCAGCCGAGGCTACGGCCGTCGGTGGGCGCTGGCGGGTCTGAACCTGGAGCTCGCGGCGGGGCGATCGCTCCTCGTGGCGGGGCCGAACGGCGCCGGCAAGACCACGCTGCTGCGCCTCCTGGCCGCCACCCTCCGGCCGACGTCGGGCTCCGTGGAGGTGCTTGGCAAGCCCCCCGCCGCGGCGCGGGAGCACCTGGGCCTGCTGTCGCACCGTACTCACCTGTACACGGATCTCACCTGCCTGGAGAACCTGCGGGTGGCGGCACGGCTCGGCGGACGCGACCTTTCCAAGGACCGCCTGGGGGCCTTGCTCGAGCGGGTCGGCCTGGCCGGCCGCGGGGGCACGCGCATCCGCGAATGCTCGGCGGGCATGCGCAAGCGCCTGGCGTTCGCCCGCCTGCTGGAGAAGGACCCCGATGTGGTGCTGTTGGACGAGCCCTACGGCCAACTGGACCCCCGGGGCTTCGACTTCGTGGATCAGCTCATCGCCGAGCTCGCCTCGCGCGGGCGCACGCTGGTCATGTCGACCCACCTGGTCCCCCGGGCGGCGCCGCTGCTCCGCTCCGGATTGCTGCTCGTCGACGGGCGCCCGACCTGGGTGGGGCCAGCGGCGGACCTGCCCTCGGCGATGTCGGAGCGTCTGGCGTGATCCGGCCCGCCCTCGGCGTCCTGCGCAAGGACCTCAAGCTCGACCTCGCCAGCCCCGGCCGCCTGGCCGCCGTCGTGCTGTTCTCGGTGGTGACGCTGCTGCTCTTCTCCTTCGCCGTGGGCCCGGACACGTCGTCGCTGCAGCGCAACACCGCGGGCTACCTCTGGCTGGCGCTGACCCTGTCGAGCACCCTGGCCCTGGGGGAGAGCTTCCGCCTGGAGGTGGAGGACGACGCGCTGGAGGGCCTGCTCCTGCTGCCGGTGCCCCCCGCGGCGATCTTCTACGGCAAGGCCACGGCCAACCTCCTGTTCCTCTTGGCCCTGGCGGCGCTCCTGGTGCCCCTGTCCTTCGGCCTGTACGGCGCGAGCGTGCGCGGCTCCTTCCTGGAGCTGGCGGTGATCATCGCCCTGGGCACCGCAGGCCTGGCCGGTCCGGGCACCCTCTACTCGGCGATGACCGCGCGGGCTCGAGGAAGTGACGTCATGCTTCCCCTGCTCCTCTTCCCCCTGGTCATCCCCGTGCTCATCGCGTCGGTGAAGGCCACGTCCCTGGTGCTGCTGGGGGACCCCATGGGGGACCGCGGCGCCTGGTTCGCCCTGGTCGGGTGCTTCGACCTGGTCTACTGGACCCTGTGCGGCCTGCTGTTCGGAAAGGTGGTGGACGCGTGATGCGCGATCGCGAGAACCTGCTGGGGGCCCTCGGGCTCCTGCTCCTGTGCCTGGGCTCTGCCTGGGGCCTCTTCTACACCCCCCCTGAGACGAAGATGGCCAGCGTCATGCGCATCTTCTTCATCCACGTGCCCACGGCGTGGAACGCGCTGCTGATCGCGACGTTCGCCTTCGCCCTGGCCGTCGGCGTGCTCTTCAAGAAGTCGCCGGGCAAGTGGGACGCCGCCCTCGCCGCCACGGTGGAGGTGGCCTGCGTCTACACGGTGATGCTCCTGATCCAGGGCAGCATCTGGGGCAAGCCCACCTGGGGCACCTACTGGGACTGGGACCCGCGCCTGACCTCGGCCGCCGTGATGGGCGTGGCCTTCGCGGGCGTGCTGTCCCTGCGCTCCTTCGCCGAGGGCCCCCGCCGCAAGGCGCTGTGGACGGCCGTGGCGACGATCATCGCCTACGTCGACGTGCCCATCGTCTACTTCTCGGTGCAGATGACCGACCGCACGCTGCACCAGAACCTGTCCTCCCCCACCAGCGTCTCGTCCATCTACCACTGGCCCCTGCGCGCCAACGCCTTCGCCCTGCTGTTCATCGGCATCTGGCTGATCATCCGGCGCGCGCGCACGATCCTGCTGGAGGCAGAGGACGACGCCGGGGGTTCCTCCCCCGCCCCGGAGGCCACGCTGGTCGCAGGAGTCGAAGGATGAACGGCACCGAAGAGACCGTGGAGTTCACCGGGCAGATCGTGGGCGGGGGCGGATACGTCGCCGCGGCCTGGAGCATCAGCCTGGTGATCTTGCTGGCGTACGTGATCGTCACTACGGTCCGCCTCCGCGCGGCGCGGGCGGGCAAGGAGTCCTCATGAACACCAAGATTGCGGTGGCGATCGTCCTGGGCCTGGCCCTCGTCGGCCTGCTCTACGTCGCCCTGGGCAGCATGGGCAACAACCTCGTCTACTACTGGACTCCCTCGGAAGTCGTCGGCGCCGGGGACAAGGCCGTCGGCGCCAGCGTGCGCATGGGCGGGATGGTCAAGGCGGGCTCCATCGAGTTCGACAAGAAGGGCCTGGATCTGCGCTTCGTCGTCACCGACGGGGCCAACGAGATCACGGTGCACGGCACCGGCATGCCGCCCCAGATGTTCCGCGAGGGCATCGGCGTCGTGGTCGAGGGCACCATGACCCAGGGCGGCGTCTACGAGTCGGACCGCCTCCTGGTCAAGCACGACAACCAGTACAAGGCCCCCGAAGAAGGCCGGGAGGCCGACATGGAGTCCATGATGAACTCGTTGGAGGGCGGCGAGTCGTGAACGGCCTGCTCGGCCGACTGCTGATCCTCGCTGCACTGGGCGCTGCCTCCAGCGGCGCGGTGGTGGCGTTCGCGGCCGGCCGCAAGAACAGCGCATCGGGCCTGGCCTGGGCGCGTCGGCTGGCCGCGGGCTTCTCCTGGGCCCTCATCGCCGCCAACGGCGTGATGGTCGCCGCCCTGCTCCAGCGCGACTTCACGGTGAAGTACGTCGACCAGGTCGGCAGCGTCGACGTGCCTGACTACATCGCCGTCGTCTCCCTGTGGTCGGCCCTGGAGGGATCGATCCTCTTCTGGGGCCTGGTCCTGGGGGCCTACACGTTGTGGTTCCTGCGGGCGATGCGCGGCCAGCACGCGGACATGCAGCCCTACACCATCGGCGCGATCCTCTCCGTGGGCGTCTTCTTCTGCCTGCTGGTGTCCGGGCCCGCCAACCCGTTCCTGACCGTGGAGCCCCGAGCGTTCCACGTCGGCCCCAACCCGCTGCTGCAGAACCACTACCTGATGATCGTGCACCCGCCGATGCTCTACCTGGGCTACGTGGGCATGACGATCCCCTTCGCCATGGGCATCGCGGCGCTGCTGCGCGGGCGGCTGGGCGCGTCCTGGATGAAGCCCATGCGCCGCTTCATGCTGGTGCCCTGGGGCTTCTTGAGCGTGGGCATCGTGCTCGGCGGCTGGTGGGCCTACGAGGTCCTGGGCTGGGGCGGCTACTGGGCCTGGGACCCGGTGGAGAACGCGTCCTTCCTGCCCTGGCTGAGCGCGACGGCGTTCCTGCACGCGGCCATGCTCCAGGAGCGGCGCGGCATCCTCAAGGGCTGGACGATCGTGCTGCTGCTGTCGACCTTCGCGTTGACGATCCTGGGCACCTTCATGACCCGCTCGGGCGTGTTCAACTCGGTGCACAGCTTCACGCAGTCCGACATCGGCGTCTACTTCCTGGTGTTCATCGGGGTGGTCTTCGTCTACAGCATCGGACTGCTGGCCTTCCGGTCCCACACCCTCGATGATGCCGCGCAACAAACCGACCAAAAGATTGGCGCAAAACTTGACTTTGGCGGCAATTTCTTCAGCCGCGAGTTCGCCATCCTCATTCAGAACGCACTCTTCGCTGCGTTCGCGCTCACGGTCCTGCTGGGCACCATCTATCCGCTGCTGGCCGAATCGATGCAGGGCAAGCGCATCAGCGTCGGCGAGCCGTACTTTGATCGCTGGGCGCTTCCCATCGGGCTCGCGCTTACCTTCATGATGGGGGTTGGCCCGGCGCTTCCCTGGGGCCGCCTCGCCA
>CALCXL010000005.1 GCA_937907595.1 uncultured Pseudomonadota bacterium | reverse complement strand
GCCTTGGTGTGGCCGATCTGCGACTTGACCGTGCCCAGCGCCGTGCCCTGCCCGCTCGCGCCGTCGAACGCCAGCTTCAGCCCGCCGAACTCGGCCGCGTCGCCGGCCTTGGTGCCCGTGCCGTGGGCCTCGATCAGCTCGACCGTCTCCGCGCCGTAGCCCGCGATCCCGTAGGCGCGCGTCAACGCGTTGCTCTGCCCCGCGGACACCGGCGCGTAGACCGACTTGCTGCGCCCGTCGCTGGACGTGCCCACCCCGCGGATCACGGCGTAGACCCGGTCCCCGTCGCGCTCGGCGTCCTCCAGCCGCTTGAGGGCGACCATGCCCAGCCCCTCGCCCAGCATCGTGCCGTCGGCTGAGTCGGAGAAGGGCCGGATGTCGCCGCTCAGGCTCAGCGCCGGCGTCTTGCTGAAGCACATGAACATGAAGATGTCGTTGAGGGTGTCGACGCCGCCGGTGATCACCAGGTCGGAGTCGCCCAGGTACAGCTCGTTGACCGCCATGCTCAGCGCGCTGAAGGTCGAGGCGCAGGCGGCGTCGGTCACGCAGTTGGTGCCGCCCAGGTCCAGGCGGTTGGCGATGCGGCCGGCGACGACGTTGCCCAGCAGGCCCGGGAAGCTGGACTCCTGCCAGGGCTGGTAGTGGTCGGCGATGCGCTGGCAGACGGCGACGACCTCGGACTCGGGCAGCCCGTGCTCGCGCAGGGACTTCTGCCAGATGGGGCGCTGCAGGCGGCTCACCATCGTCGCCAGCAGCTCCTGGGCCGACGTCACCCCGAGGATGCAGGAGATGCGCGAGCGGTCCATGGTCTCGAACTGGCTGCCGGCGGCGTCGCGCAGGACGGCCTCGGCCACGATCAGCGCGAGCAGCTGCGACGTGTCGGTGGCCGGCAGGATCGAGGGCGGCACGCCCCAGCCCAGGGCGTCGAAGTCGACCTCGCCCAGGAAGCCGCCGCGCTTCGCGTAGGTCTTGTCCGGCGCAGAGGGATCGGGGTCGTAGTAGTCCTCGGGCAGCCAGTGGCTGGCGGGCACGTCGCTGATCAGGTCCTTGCCGGCCAGGATGTCGCGCCAGAAGCCTGCGGCGTCGGTGGAGCCGGGGAAGAGGGCGGAGACGCCGACGACGGCGATGGGCGGACGAGCGGTCATGGTCACCTCGGGGTCGCTCACGCGAGCGGTCGGGGGCGGAAGTCGAAGGCGGAGGGCGGCACGGGCACGCCGTAGCTGCGGAGCTGTTGGGCGCGCGTCACGACGGCGGCGCCCTCCATCAGGTTGCGGGCGACCTGCACGACCGTGCGCTGGGCGGGATCGGCCAGGAAGCTGCCCTGCGTCCAGCGGTTGAAGGCGCCCATCGCCGGCCCGCACCAGATCTGGTAGTCGGCGCGGCGGTCGGCCTCCCCGGCGATGGCCCAGCGGCTGGAGCGCCCCAGGTAGGAGCGAAAGACCAGCGCCATCTTGTGCTTCGGGTCCCGCGCGGCGCGTTCGTTCTCCCGGGGGTCGCGCCCGGCCCAGAAGGCCGACGTCTCCGCCCAGGCCTCCTCGAAGCTGCAGCGCAGCATCGTCTGCTCGACCTTGCTGCGCTCGTCGGCGGGGATGGCCTCGAGCGAGGGGAAGGCGCGGTACAGCTCGTAGAGCTTCTTGCCGCGCACCCCGAACATCGTGCCCCGGCGCAGGACCTGCACCTCCACGCCCATCTCGAACATGTCCGCGGCGGGGGCCATGATCACGTCGGCGACGCCGGCCTCGGCCAGCATGCGGCGCCCCGACTCGTCCAGGCCCGACTCGACGCAGCCCTGGTTGACCGATCCGGTCAAGACGAAGGAGGCGCCCAGGGCGAAGGCGGCGGCGGCGGCGGACGGGGTGCCGATGCCTCCCGCGGCGCCCAGGCGGATCGGCCGCTGGTACCCCTGCTCGGCGACGATCTGGTCGCGCAGGGCGCAGAGCGTGGGGAAGAGGGCGGCCAGGGGGCGGTTGTCGGTGTGGCCGCCCGAGTCCGATTCGACGATCAGGTCCTCGGCCACGGGCACGAAGGCGGCCAGGCGGGCCTCTTCGGCGGTGATCTGTCCCTTGGCCAGCAAGGCGTCGACCATCGCCCGGGGCGCGGGCTCCAGGAAGGCCTTCGCCGTCTCCGGTCGGCTGATCTTGGCGAAGACGTGCCGCTGCCGGTGGATGCGCCCCTGGGGGTCCTGCCACAGGCCGCTGAGGGCGAAGCGCACGATGGGCGGGGTCAGGGCCATGTAGGCCGCGGCGGAGACCCGGGGCACGCCGGCGCGCAGGTAGAGATCGGCGGTGGCGGCCTCCACGTCGGGCTCGTGGGGGGCGTGGATGAGGTTGCAGCCCCAGCCGGGGGCGTCGCCCAGGGCCGATCGCAGGACGTCGACCTCGCGGCCGATGCGATCGACGGACAGCCCCGCGGCGCCGAAGAAGCCCTGGAAGCCGGCCTGCGCCATCGCGATCACCAGCTGCGTGGTGGCGATCCCGTTGGCCATCGCCCCGCTGACGTAGGGAAAGCGCACGCCGTGGACCTCGCAGAAGCTGCGATCGCCAAGCCACTCGGGGAAGAGCGGGGGCAGGGTCGCGAACAGGGGCCAGTGCTCGGCGCCGGGGGTGGCGATCGGGGCGACGTCCCCTCCCAGCGCGACGCCCAGGCGGCCCTGGGGACCGGCGACCACATGCGCCGGCTCACGCACGCGCGGCAGCACCGCCAGCAGGCCGGCGGGATCGAAGGCCGGGGCGTGACCGGGGCTGCGCCAGGCGCCGTGGGTCGGGAGCGTGAAGGACAAGATAAGCTCCGGGTCGAAGTCCTCGGGGGACGGTACTCGGCACCCAGTAGCAAGTGGCACTCGGTGGCAGTTGCGACTGAGGCGCGGGTTATACTCGGATCGAAGTGGAAACGGCAATGAACTTGCGCGAACGGAAGAAGGCAGAGACGCGGGCCAATGTGCTGCGCGTCGCCAACGAGCTGTTCCGCGAGAAGGGCTTCGAGCAGACCACCATCGAGGAGATCTGCGCCCAGGCGCTGGTCAGCAAGCGCACCCTCTTCCGCTACTTCGGCGACAAGGAGGGGCTGGTCTTTCCGAACCGCGAGGAGCGGCTGGAGGCGTTTCGCGGCTTCCTGCGCGCGGCCGAGCTTCCCCGCAACCCCTTCGACACCCTGCGCTCCGCCACCCGGGTCTGGGGCAGCGAGTACAACGAGTCCCGCGATCGCATCCTGGCCCAGCAGCGGCTGGTGGAGGGATCGTCGGCGCTCCTCGCGCGCGAGCGGGTGATCGATCGGGAGTGGGAGCAGGAGATCGCCGCCGCGTTCGCCCGCATGACCGGCTCCGACGCCGACGCCGACCTCTGGGCCCGGGTGCTGGCCGGCGCGATCATGGGCGTGATCCGGGCCACGATGTCCTACTGGTTCGAGAGCGAGTGCCGCGCCGATCTGGTCGAGCTGGGCCTGGACGCCATCGACAAGCTGGAGCGCGGCTTCCCCGTCGCCCCCTGAGATCGCGCCGGGTGCCGGCTACGATGGGGCGATGTCTCCCTCCTCCCGCCCCCTGGTCCTGCCGCAGCGCCCTGCGCCGTCGGGGTCAAGCGCCGATCAGACCGGCTACGGCCTCTCCCGCCGCCTCACCCGCGCCGCCCGGGACCGCCTGGGCGGCATGGGGCTGGCGTTGGCGGGGGCCGCGGGCATGGGGGTGATCGGCGCGCCCAGCCTGCCGCGCGTCATGGGAGCCGACCCCGGCCTGGCGCTGTACGTCGGCGTCTTCAACACGGTGGGGGTGCTGCTCAACCTGGGGCTCTGGCGGCTGGCCCGCTCCGATCGCTTCGAAGACCGCGCGGTGCTCGACTTCGGGCTGATGTGGCAGGTGGTGGGTTGCTTCGCCATCAACCTGCACGTCCTGTGGTTCTTCACCAGCGTCAAGGGCTTCGTGCCCCCGGCCACCCCCGCTCTGCTGTGGATCCTCCTGCAGCCGGTCCTGGTGTCCAGCCCGGTCCGCCGCACCGCCACCACCGCGCTCCTGGCGGCGGCGACCACGCCCCTGGCCCTGGGCATGCTGATGGTCTGGGCGGGCGCAGAGGCCACGATCCCCGAGCTCGTGGACAGCCTGACCATGCCCCTGGTCGCCGCCGGGCTGGCGATCTACGCCTCCCGGGTGGTGCACGGCCTGGCCCGGGACGTGGCCACCGCCGAGCGCCTGGGCAGCTACCAGCTGGAGGAGCGGCTGGGCGAGGGCGGCATGGGCGAGGTCTGGCGCGCCACCCACGGCCTGCTGGCCCGTCCCGCCGCCGTCAAGCTGATCCGCCCGGAGATGCTCGGCCCCGACGACAGCCAGGGGGCCCTCAACGCCCTGGTCCGCTTCGAACAGGAGGCGCGCACCACGGCGGCCCTGCGCTCGCCCCACACGGTCGAGGTCTTCGACTTCGGGCAGACGGCCGACGGTCGGCTCTACTACGTCATGGAGCTGCTGGACGGCATCGACCTGGCCGCGCTGGTGGCGACCTACGGCGCGCAGCCGGCCGCGCGGGTGGTGTCCCTGATCCAGCAGGCCTGCCACTCGCTGGACGAGGCCCACGCGGTCGGCCTGGTGCACCGGGACATCAAGCCGGCCAACCTCTTCGTCTGCCGCTACGGCCGGGACCACGACTTCGTGAAGGTGCTCGACTTCGGGCTGGTGCGCGTCGGCGCGTCGACCGGCGCGGACTCCGGCCTCACCCAGGCGCATGCGACCCTGGGCACGCCCGCCTTCATGCCCCCCGAGGCCGCGAACGGGGGCACGGTCGACGGTCGCTCCGACCTCTACTCCCTGGCCTGCGTCGCCTACCTCCTGCTCACCGGCGACCTGGTGTTCGAGGCGGCCACCCCCCTGTCGGCCGTCGTCAGCCACGTGCACGACACCCCGGTCCCGCCCTCGCAGCGCAGCCCCCTGCCGATCCCGCCCGAGCTCGACGCCATCCTGATGCAGTGTCTGTCCAAGGCCCCCGAGGACCGCATCCCCACCGCCCAGGAGCTGTCCCGCCGCCTGGCCGCCGTGCCCCTGGAGGCGCCCTGGACCGAGGAGGACGCCGAGCGCTGGTGGCAGGCGCATCAGGCGGCCCAGCCCGACGCCACGGCCCTCACGGCCAGCCAGGATCAGCTCGCGCCGACCATGCCGGTGCCGGGGCTGGCGACGCCCTGAGGCCCCTCGGGGTCGATCCCTGGCCCGCGTAACAATCTGAAACAGTCGCGTACGCCCAAGCGCCTTCCTTTCCCCGAGCGAGTGACGCCCCCCGCAACGACTGCGGCCCGGCCCCCACCCGCTCGGAGGATCCATGCGCCCCTTGTTCGTGTTCGCCCTGGCGGGGCTCTGTTCGCTCCTGCTGCCCTCGGTCGCCGCCGCCCAATACTCCACCTGCGGCGACGCCCTGTGCGACTGGGACGAGGACGAGTGGTCCTGCCCCAGCGACTGCGCCCCCACCTCCACCTGCGGCGACTGGACCTGCGACGCCGACGAAGACGAGTGGTCCTGCCCCAGGGACTGCGCCCCCACCACCTACTGCGGCGACGCGATGTGCGACGCCGACGAGGACGAGTGGTCCTGCCCCAGCGACTGCGCCCCCACCACCTACTGCGGTGACGCGATGTGCGACGCCGACGAGGACGAGTGGTCCTGCCCGAGCGACTGCGCCCCGACGAGCTACTGCGGCGACGCGATGTGCGACTGGGACGAGGACGAGTGGTCCTGCCCCAGCGACTGCGCCCCCACCACCTACTGCGGTG
>CALCXL010000004.1 GCA_937907595.1 uncultured Pseudomonadota bacterium | reverse complement strand
TCCACGGAGTCGTCGTCGTCCACGGAGTCGTCGTCGTCGTTCGCGACCGAGTCGTCGTCGTCCTGGGCGGGGGTGGGCTCCTCGTCGTCCTGGGCGGGGGTGGGCTCCTCGTCGTCCTCTTCGGGGGTGGGCTCCTCGTCGTCCCCGGCGTCGGCCACCGCGTCCTCGTCGTCGGACTCGGTGGCGGGGGTGGTCCCGTCGTCGCTGCCCACCGGGCCCCCTCCGGCCAGGCCGTTGAGCAGGCCGCTGAGGCCCGCGAGGTTGGGCATCCCGCCGCCGCTGAGCCCGCCGCCGGCCGCCCGGTTGCTGCTCCGCCAGTCCTGCCGCTCCTGCTTGCGCTTCTCCCGCGCCTTCCGGTTGAAGTGGCCGTCCACCGCGTCGACGGCCGAGGGCGAGGAGCCCCGCTCGTTGCCCCCGCCGCCGCCCGAGCTGAGCCCGGCCTTGCCCCCGACGCTGCGCACGTCGGCGCTGCCCCCCGATCGCATGCTGGCGCCCCCGGCGGAGACCGCGGTGGGCGTGTAGCTGCGCTCGGCGCGGGCACCGGCGGGCAGGGAGGGCTTGCTGGGGCTGCGGCTGGGCGCGGAGGAGGAGGAGCGGCTGGGGGTCGAGGGCGTGCTCGGCGTGGCGCTCTTCCGGCCTTCGGCCTTGGGGGCGACCCGGGGCGCGGGGGCCGACGTGGTGGCCAGGGGTTCGTCGTCGGCGTCGCCTGAGCGGAACCACAGGACGCAGAGCCACAACGCCAGGGCGAGGGCGCACATCGCCACCACCCGGGAGCCTCGTCCACCCCGTCCTGCCGAACCCTGCCTGACCATGACTCTCACCCTACCAGCGCGCGTCTTGGGTGCCGTCGGGCATTCGCGCCGGCCTCGAAGGGACGGAGGGCCGCCCCCTTTCACCCATCACAGTAGGACCGGCGCCGCCGGCGATCCCGTCAGCCGGACTTGGGGACCGAGGAGGAGATCGTGTGCAGCAGGTTGAGCAGCGGCGGCAGGTGGATGGAGAGGAAGGGCTTGCCCGTGGTCAACAGCGCCACCGACAGCTCCCGCGCGGGGTCGGCCCAGACGTGGATGTTGATGAAACCCAGGTGTCCGTACGCGCGCGTGGTGTCCGGGCCGAAGGGGCTGACCGCCTTGCCGCCCAGCATCAAGCCCACGCCGTAGCGGAAGGGCAGCATCAGGGAGAAGTCCATCTCCAGGTAGGAGGTCTCGTTGGTGGCCCGGTGCACCGTGCGGGCGTCCATGACGCGGGTGCCGTCCAGCTCCCCGCCGCAGCGCAGCAGCTCGAAGAAGCGGGAGCACTGCTCGGCGGTGCTGACGATGTTCCCCGAGGGCACCACCGACGTCAGGAAGTCGGCGGAGTTGGACAGCTCGGTGGCGGTGTCGAAGGCCATGCCCAGCGCGTTGTGGGGCACGCGGGAGATGGGCCAGGGTGCCGACGGGCCGGTGGCGTAGTTGAGGGCGACTTCGGGCAGGCGCTCCTCGGCGATGCCGTAGTCGAAGAGGTCGAAGCCCAGGGGGCCCGTGATCTCGTCGCGCAGGACCCCGCGCAGGGACTTGCCGGTGACCCGCTGGATGACCTCGCCCAGCACGAAGCCGCCGGTGAGGGCGTGGTAGGCCAGCTTGCGGCCGGCTCGGGACGTGGGCTCCGCCTCGCAGAGCAGGGCCACGATGTTGGGCCAGTCGGCCAGCATCGCCGGGTTGTTGTACTCCGGCGGCACGGTCTGGATGCCGGCGCGATGGCACAGGATGTGACGCAGCGTGATCCACTCCTTGCCCGCGCGACCGAACTCGGGGATGTACTCCACCACCCGGTCGTCCACGTGCAGCACGCCGCGGTCGTCCAGCAGGTGGATCAGCATGGCGGTGATCGCCTTGCTGGCGGAGAAGATGCACACCGGCGTGGTGGGGGTGAGCAGCTCCTTGGGGCCGTCCTCGGGGTCCAGGGGCCCGTTGCCCCGGGCGTGGCCGATGGCGCGGTTGAGCACGACCTCCCCCCGGCGCCGCACGCAGAGCTGGATGCCCGGGTGCATGCCCGAGCGGTACAGCCACTCCGTGGCCTTCCAGATGCGATCGGGCACGTCGGCGGCGAGGCCGGCCGCGGCGGGATCGACCTCGTGCGCGCGGGTGGTGACGGACGAGAGCGGCCGGGGGATGCGGCAGCGGCGGAGGCTGGGGCGGGATCGGGACATGGCGGCCGTGAAGGGTAGCGGAGCCGCCGGCCCGCTACTCGCCGTTGAGGAACTCTGCGGGAGCCCCGCGCTTGAGGGCTCTCCGGGGGACAGGTCGGCCCCTGGCGGGTCGCGGAGGAGCCGGGTGCTTGCGCTCGCCAGCGTCGACCCCGCGGGCAAGCACCTTCGATCCGACGAGCGATCGGAGAGTGGTCAGTCCTTGTCGCAGAGCCTGTCGTTCGTCAGGACCGTCTCGCAGTCAGGAATCTCGCCGTAGACGTGGCACGCCTCGGCGCCGGCGCAGTAGTCGGGCGTGTCCCCGCAGACCCGAGCGAATGCGAGATTCCCCTCAGCGTCGTACGCCTCCTCAGACCCGAACAGGCCATCGTTCTCGACCACGATGGTGAACTCACCGCAGTAGTCCAGGAAGGGGTTCAATCCCCCCTCACCACAGTAGTCCGCCGCGACCTCGTCGAGGGTGGGGCAGCTGCCGTCCGGCGCGCACCGCTCCCACTCCTCCAGCGGGGAGTGGCAGGGGCCTCCACAGCCGAAGAGCAGCGTTGCGCCGATGCAGAGGAACGCCCTCATGGTGGATCGGGCTCCCACCAGTCCGCGCAGGCGAACCCCGATGCATCCGCGGCGCCCTCGCAGCAGTTCCACCGCACCCCCTGCAGGAACAGCTGGCCCGCCGTGGCCCCCTCCACCACCGCCCAGCCCATGACGTCGACCATCCCCGCGTCCCCCTTCCCCTCGATCGCGATCCGCCGTCCCGCTACTCGCCGGCCAGGAACTCCAGGAGGTCGCTCACACCCTCCCAGGCCGTCGGCGGCACGTGGGGCACATTGAGGTAGACGCGGTGGACGCTGTCGATGCCCTGGGCCACCAGGAAGTCGTGGGACGACTCCACGCAGTTCTGCCAGCCCGCCTCGTCGTTGGCGCCGACCCCGTTGAGCACCCTCCGGCCAGCGAAGGCGGCGACGTGGGCGGGTCCGTCGTAGTCGCCGATGCAGCCGGGCAGCGTGGCCAGGTTCGAGTAGCGGCTGCTGTCCGCCAGCATCAGGGCGAAGGCCGCGTTGCCGCCGTTGCTGGAGCCGCCCAGGTGCACGACGTCGACGTCGAAGCACAGGCGGAGCTCGTCGACGATCGCGTGGGTGCGCTCGGTGTCGTCCACGAAGCTGCCGCTGTCCACGTAGGGCATCGCCAGGTTCCACTCCGCCAGGATCGGCAGATCGGCGGTGAAGAAGGCCTCCCAGGTGCGCGTGGCGTGGCCCGTCGCGCCGCCCGTCCCCGCGCCGCCGGGCAGGAGCACCAGGGTGGGCGCGTCGGCGACGTCGGCGGCCTGGAAGTAGTAGGGCGACGCGTCGGTGTCCCGCACGTCCAGCCGGCCGGCCGCCTGGGTGGGGCACCAGTCCGGGCGCGGCGTGGGGGTGGGCGTGGGCTCCGCGGCGGCCGAGTCGTCGTCGTCGTCCACTGGCTCGGCGGGGCAGGCGGGCAGGAGCAGGGCCAGGGCGAAGAGCGGGGCGCGGTGCATGGCGTGAGCCTACCGCGCCCCGCCCGGCCCTACTCGCTCGGCTGGAACACGAAGGGGTAGCTGACCACCACGATCCCGCCGCCGGCCGGGGCCGGGAAGCGCATGCGCAGGATGCGGGACAGGATGCACTGCTCCACGACCTCGTTGCCCAGGGTGCTGAGCTTGACCTCCGCGCGGCTGACGGCGCCGTCGGCGTCGATGACGAACTTGATCTCCAGCCGACCGGCCAGGGCCGGGTCCTTCTGGAGCTCCTTCTGGTAGCAGTACCGGATCTGCGCCAGGTGCTGCTTGATCACGCGGTCGATGGCGGACCTGTCCAACGATCCCAGGACGATGGGGTCCTGCATGGCGATGCTGGGAGCTTCCCCTCCCTTCTTGCCGTAGTACCCCGTGCCCCGGCCGTAGCCGCTGGAGCCGGTGGACTCCGCGGCGGCGGGTGCGGGCCGGGCGGAGGGCATGGGCCGCGCTGCCTGGCTCCCCCGGCTGCCCAGGCCGCCCAGACCGCCCGCGGCGCCCCCGCCCCCGCCCCGCAGGCCCAGCCCTCCGCTGCCGTACTGGTTGCCGTACTGGCTGCCGATCAGCCCGCCCACGCTCTGCGTCGTGCTCCCGGTGGCCGCGCCGAAGGATGGGCTTGGGTCCGCCGCGGGCAGGGCCCAGGTCCCGATGGGCCGGTCGTCCTCGTCAGCCACGGCCTCGAACTCCACGCCCTCGGGGGTCTCCAGGGGCACGTCGACGCGCCGCGGATCCCCGTCGGTGACCGCGCGCTCCTCCACCGCCACGAAGGACGTGTAGGCCGACATCAGCGAGTAGCGCAGGGCCAGGTCGGTGACCTCCTCCTCGAAGCGGTCGCGGTCGTCGAACGCCCGGCCGAAGTTCTGCCGCAGGCTCAGGTCCTCGATCCAGCGGCGCGCCCACAGCGAGCCCAGGGCCGGGTTGGTGGCCTCGCCGGTAAAGTCGACGTCCAGCGTTTGGGACCATGGGCGGTTGCCCAGGCGGCCGCTGACGGTGATCTGCCCGCGGCCGGGGGTCTCGTAGCGCCCCAGCAGCACCAGGGGCTGGCCCGAGAAGAGGTCCTGCACCGGGTCCGGCTGCACGTCGAGCAGCTCCACCCCGCTCCAGGCGACGTCGATGTCCGTCAGCAGCGGGTTGCGGATGCGCTCGTAGAAGCGCTCCACGGCGGGCTGCGCGTCCTCGTCGGGGCGGATCACCTGCACGTCGCCCCGGCCCAGCTGCGCGGCGCGGTCCAGCAGGAAGCGGTTGACCGAGCTGCCGGTGCCCAGGGTGAAGAAGCGGTTGCGGCCCAGGTTCTCCTCGATGGCGCCCAGGATGGCGGGCTCGTTGCCCACGTAGCCGTCGGTGATCATCAGGATGGTCCGCAGGGCGTCGCGCTGGCCCCCCGCCATCGCCGCCTGCACCCCGGCCAGCATGTTGGTGCCGCCCGCGCCCCGGAAGCCGTCCACGAAGTCCTTGCCCCGCTCCTTCGATCCCCGGTCCGCGCCGCCCTGGATCGCCGGGCCCACGGTGCTGTTGAAGCTGAGGATCTCGTAGGTGTCCTCGGGGTTCATGCCGTCGATGGCGTGGTGCATCGCCCGCTTGGCCGCCTCCATGGGCGCGCCGCTCTGGGAGCAGGAGGTGTCCACCAGGAACACCAGATCCTTCGGCGTGATCATCCCGTCCAGGTGGTCGTCGGTGGGGGGCTGGATGAACAGCAGGAAGTGGCCGCCCTGCTCGTCGAAGTGGCTGAGCGCCGCCGCTTCGGGCCGGTCCCCGGACAGGGCGTAGCGCAGGACGAAGTCCTTGTTGGGCACGTCGTCGCCGTCCAGCTCCACGAAGGCGGTCGACGGCGTCTCCTGATCGACCCGCAAGGCGTGGGACGGCGAGCGGATCCCCCGGATCGCCATGCCGGCGTCGATCTCCACGCGCAGGTCGACCGTCTGGCCGGTGGGGCCCTCGCTGAGGGGAGCGTCCAGGGCGGACGGGGCCTCGCCGATCACGCCGGTGCCCTCGGCGGGCACGAAGCGGGGCCCGACGACCAGGGGCATCACCCACTCGTAGGCGCCGCCCTCGTAGTCCAGCACCTCGGCGAAGGAGATGGTGATGTCGATGGACTCGCCCGGCAGGATGTTGGCCACGCGCTGGGTGAAGACGTTGGGCCGCTCCTGGTCCAGCAGGGCGGCGGTCTGGCCGTTGCGGCGGGCGTCGTCGTAGATCCGGCGGGCGTCGTCGCGCCGCTCGACCCGCCCCACGATGTGCCGGTCGCCCACGTCCATGGTCATCGCGTGCACGGCGGAGTCGTCGGGCAGGGGGAAGAGGTACGTGGCCTCGATGGGCTCGTCGAAGGGGTTGGTGTAGCTCTGGGTGACCTCCACCTCGGCCACCAGCCCGGCGATCCAGGCGTCGACCGTCGTGTGCAGCAGCGGGAGCTCGTAGTGCGCTGCGCCGCGGGTCACGCGCAGGGCGCCCGAGGTGATGGCGGCGCCGGGCGTGATCTGGCGGGCCTGGGGTTCGGGGGCATAGAGATCGGCGTCGTCGTCGTCGCCGGGGCCGGCGTGGGCGGGCAGGGCCAGCGCGACGGCCAGCAGGAAGGGGAATCGGTTCATGGGGTGGTCTCCTCGGGCTCGCTCAGGAGGGACCTGCGGATCGCCCCCGGGGTTCCCGGAGAGCGGTCGATCGGGGGCTTGCGCGCGCCCTCAGCCGCTGGTGTCGGCCGCAGCCAACCCAGCTGACCGGCGCGATCGGAGGGCGCGGGCCACCAGCGCGAGCCCCCCCACGACACCGAACCCACTGATCACCCACCCCACCGCCGCCAGGTCACCGCCCAGCGCCGCCCGCCCCCCATGCCCGGCCCAGGCCAGCGCAGCGCAAGCCGGCGCCATGCAGAGCGCGGAGGTCAGCACGTAGGGGGCCAGGCCGATGCGCGTGACGCCCAGCGCGTAGTTCGACAGGTTGAAGGGGAAGATCGGCAGCAGACGCACGACGGCGACGAAGCGCCACCCCTCGGCCTCGACCCCCTGGAGCACAGCCTCCACCGTCTTGCCGCCGCGGTCCCGCACCGCGTCGCCGAACACATAGCGGGCGAGCAGGAACGAGATCGTCGCCCCGATCGTGGCCCCCAGCAGGCTCCAGGCCGTCCCCGCCACGGGGCCGAAGAGGGCGCCTCCGGCCACGGTCAACGCCGACGCGGGCACGAACAGCGCCGCAGCCAGCGCGTAGACCCCCACGAACACCGCCGGCGCCCACGGCCCCGCGCTGTCCAGGAGCCCGCGCAGGGAGTCCTCGGAGAAGAGCTCGCGGTGGGTGGCGGCCCAGGTCAGGCCGACGAGCAGGAGGGTCGCCAGGGCGGCACGGGCGGCCCCACGCGGGGTCATGCGGGCGCCCGGGGGCCCCGGTCCGTGGGCGGGCGGCGGAGCGGGAACGCCAGCATCCACCGGATCGACTGCGGGTCGCCGCCTTGATGCTCGGGGAGGCCGATGGTCATGCCCGCGTGCCCCAGGGCCGGCTGATCTCGCCAGGTCCCCAGCAGGCGGTCCCACCACGGCACGTTGAAGCCGAAGTTGGACCGGGTCTCCCGCGGGTCGATGGAGTGGTGGACCCGGTGCATGTCCGGGGTCACCACCACCAGGCGCAGCCAGCGATCGACACCCCGGGGCAGCCGCAGGTTGCTGTGGTTGAACAGCGGCAGCACGCCCAGCAGCGCCTCGAAGAGGAGGACGGCCACCGCCGGCGCCCCCAGCGCCACGACCAGGCCGAGCTTGATGCCCATCGACAGGAGGATCTCCAGGGGGTGGAAGCGGGGGCCGGTGGTGACGTCGATGTCCGGGTCGGCGTGGTGCATCGCGTGCAGACGCCAGAGCGCGGGAACGGCGTGAAAGAGGACGTGCTGCCCGTAGATGGCGAGGTCCAGGAGCAGGACGCCCAGGATGAGCTCGAGCCCGCGCGGCCAGTCCACGGCGGCGAAGAGCCCCCAGCCGCGTTCCTCGGCCAGCACGGCGGTCCCCACCGCCGCAGCGGGCACGAGCAGCCGCAGCGCGAGGGTGTTCAGGACCACCAACCCCAGGTTCGCGGCCTGGCGGCGAAGCCGGGGCCGGGTGAGCGGCCTGCGTGGGAACCACCGCTCCATGGCGCCGAACAGCAGCAGCCCGCCCAGGAAGAGCGAGCCTCGGATCGCGGGTTCGTGGGCCAGCAGCCAGGCCTCCACGGTCTCCGCGCTCATGGGGTGGCGCCCACCTGGGCCTGCTGGTGCCCCCGGGCGCTCCAGTCCTGCACCCCGTCGGCCAACCGCGCCGCCTTCCGACCCTCCGCCCGCAGCAGGGCGACGGCCTCCACGGCCATCACGCAGTAGGGCCCCCGGCAGTAGGCGACGATCTCCCGATCGTCGGGCAGCTCCGCCATGCGCGCCGACAGCTCCGAGAGCGGGATCGACACCGCGCCCGGCAGGTGATCGTGGTCGAACTCGTCCCGCGGCCGCACGTCCAGGAGCACGACGTCGCCCCGTTGGAGCCGCTCCGCGACCTCCTCCCCTGACACCTCCTCCAGCTGCCCGCGGTCGCTCAGGTAGTCCCGCATCAGCCGGTCGATCTCCGTCAGCCGCGCCTCGGCCAGCTGCCGGAGCGCCCGCTGGCTCGCCGCGACTTCGGCCCCGGCCAAGCGGTAGGTGACATGCAGCCCCTCCTTGCTCCGCTCCACCAGGCGCGCCCGGCGCAGGACCTGGAGGTGCTGCGATGCGTTCGCCCGGCTCTGTCCGCTGGCCTCCGCGAGGCGATCGACCGTCTTGGGGCCCTGGGCCAGCAGGTCGAGCAGCTCCAGGCGGGGCGCGCTCGCCATGGCGCGGGAGACGCGGGCGAGC
Organism: uncultured Pseudomonadota bacterium; assembly: GCA_937907595.1. Taxonomy (GTDB): domain Bacteria; phylum Myxococcota_A; class UBA796; order UBA9615; family UBA9615; genus CALCXL01. Next base: position 1,225 of record CALCXL010000004.1, on the reverse strand, counting down.
TGTTCGTAGAGGGCCGTCTTGAAGGCTCGGTTCGACGTCATGCAGGCCATCCTGACGATCATTGAACAAGTAATCAATTGAAGACTTGTTTTCTTGTGGCCCACGCCCAGCTCCCCCCAGCCGGGCCTACACTCGCCGGCATGAAGAGCTTCCAGGATCGGGTGGCGGTGGTGACGGGGGCGGGGCAGCGGCATCGGCCGGGCGCTCGCGCAGCAGTTGGGGGCGGCGGGCTCTCGCGTCGTCCTCGTCGACGTCAACGAGGAGGGGTTGGCGGGGACCGCCGAGCTGGTCGACGGGGCGTCTGTGCACCGGGTCGATGTGAGCGACGCCGCCGCGATGACCGCCTTGGCCGCCGCCGTGGTGGCCGAGCACGGCGGCGTGCACCTGCTCATCAACAACGCCGGCATCACCGTGGAGGGCGCCTTCCGCGAGCAGAGCCTGGCGGACTGGCAGCGCGTCATCGGCGTGAACCTGTGGGGCGTGGTGCACGGGCTGCACGCCTTCATGCCCCACCTGGAGGTCGCGGACGAAGCCTGGATCGTCAACGTGTCCAGCGTCTTCGGCATCGTCGGCATCCCCTCGCAGAGCTCTTACTGCGCCACCAAGTTCGCGGTGCGCGGGCTGAGCGAGGCGCTGTGGGAGGAGCTGCGGGGGACCCACATCGGGTTGAGCGTGGTGCACCCCGGCGGCGTCAACACCAACATCGTGCACGCCGCCAAGAGCTACGACGCCGAGTCCAGCCAGGCCTCGAAGGACTTCTTCGCGAAGAACACCCTGTCCCCGACGCGCGCGGCGGCCACGATCCTCAGAGGGGTGCAGCGGGGGCAGCCGCGCATCCTGGTGACGAAGGAGGCGCCGATGATCGACCTGATCAAGCGGCTGATGCCGGTCTGGGGCAACCGGCTCATCGCCTACCTGACCGTGCAGAGCCTGGGCCTGCAGGCCCTCCAGGCGAGGAAGCTCCAGGAGTTCCGGTCCGACCGCGCCGCGCGGCGGGGGGAGCGAGCGACCCCATGACGTCGACGTCCTGCGATCCCATCCCCCCGGAGGGCCCCTGATGTCCACCGTCGTGCTCGCCCTTCCCAACGCCGACTTCGACCCGACCGAGGCCGCGGTGCCCTGGAGCCGCCTGTGCGACGCCGGCCACACCGTGCTCTTCGCCACCGAGGACGGACGGCCCGGCGCCTGCGACCCGGAGATGATCCGCGGGGTGCTGCTGGGGGCG
>CALCXL010000003.1 GCA_937907595.1 uncultured Pseudomonadota bacterium | reverse complement strand
CCCCTACGGCCTGCTGGAAGAGGCATCCCAGCGCGCCGGCGGTGGGCCCTTCACCCTGCAGCTGCCCGGCCACGAGCCCATGGTCCACTTCTCGTCGCCGGCCGCGATGGAGGAGCTCGTGGGCCTGCGCTACGAGCAGGTCCAGCGGGCGGCGGAGCCCCTGCAGTTCCTCATCGGCAAGCACTCGCTGCTGCACCAGCACGACGCCGAGCACAAGGAGCAGCGGCGCGGCATGAGCCCGCCCTTCGTCGGCGAGCGCATGCGCAGCTACGCCGACGACATGGTGCGCATCACGGACGAGGAGCTGGCCACCTGGCGCCCCGGCGAGCGGCTGCTGCTGCGCGATCGCATGCAGAACATCACCCTGCGGGTCATCCTGCGCTGCGTCTTCGGCATGGACGCAGGCCCCGAGCGCGACCGGCTGGAGGCGCTGCTGGTGGAGTACCTAGCGGGGATGATGACGCCGACGGTGTTCCTGGCCGGCCTGGTGTTCGGCCCGGATCGGGTGCGCAAGGGGCTGATGGGCCTGGGCTCGGCCCGCCGCGCGGCGGTGTCGGCGGGGCTGGAGACAGGTCCATCCCGGCTGCCCGGCAAGCGCATGGTGGACCTGCTGGCGACGATCGACGGCCTGCTGGACGCGGAGGTCGTCCGCTGTCGGGAGGCCCCCGAGGGGCGGGAGGACATCCTGGCCCTGCTGGTGGGCATGCAGAAGGACGGCGCGCCGCGCTACAGCGACGCCGAGCTCAACGATCACCTGCACACCATGCTGGTGGGCGGGCACGAGACCACGGCGGGCACGCTGATGTGGGCCCTGCACCTGCTGCTGGACCGGCCCGACGTCGTGCAGGCCCTGGCCGCGGAGCGGGCCGCCCATCCGGAAGTGGACGAGGACCCCAGCGCGGTGCGCCGCCTGCCCCTGCTGGGCGGCGTGGTGAACGAGGCCCTGCGTCTGTACCCCATCGGCACCGCGGTCTCCCGCCGCCTCAAGGAGGACAGCACGATCGCCGGCGTGGAGCTGCCCGCGGGGGTGCTGGTCTGCCCCTGCATCTACCTGGCGCAGCGGGACCCGGACGTCTGGGAGGAGCCCGCCGCGTTCCGGCCTGAGCGCTGGATCGACCGCCGCGTGCGGCCCTGGCAGTTCCTGCCCTTCGGCGCGGGGGCCTGGCGCTGCCTGGGCGCCCCCTTCGCGGAGCTGGAGATGCGCATCGTGCTCGACCGGGTCCTGCAGTCGGCGGCCTTCGAGCGTCCGCCCGACTCCCTGCCCCGCGCCACCCTGCGAGGGTTCACCGTGGGCGCGGACAACGGGGTGCCGGCCGTCGTGCGGCCCCTGGGCGCGTCTCCGGAGGGCTGACCGGCGGCCCGGTCCGCCCGCTTGATCGACTGTGCATCGGGGCCTCCGCCCCCAGCGTGGCCCGCCCCGCCCTTTCGCCCCGAGCGCCGCGGCCGGTAAGGTGCGAGCGGACAGGAGGCAAGGGGCATGGGGGTGCGGTTCACCCGACCACCGAAGGAGCTGCTGGCGATCCCGGATCGGGCGTGGCCGACCTTGGCGCTGTTGGGCTTTTCGCTGGTGCTCTGGGGGGCCGGGCTGGCGGCGGGCGTGACCGGCAGCGTGGCGGCGCCGGCGGCGATCCTGGCCATCGCGGTGGCCGACTACGCCGCCTTCACCATGATGCATGAGGCCAGCCACGGCCTGCTCGGTCGCCGCCGCCGCTGGCTGAACCAGCTCCTGGGCGAGCTCTGCGCGGTCATGCTGCTCTGCCGCTTCAACGGCTTCCGCCAGGTCCACCTGCGCCACCACCGCTACTCCTGCGAGCCCGGCCAGGACCCCGACGCCTGGGCCGGCGAGGGCCCCCTCTGGCAGCTGCCCCTGCGCTGGGCCGCGGCGGATCTGCACTACTGGTTCGCCTACGACCGCAGCATCCGCCTGCCCACCATGGCGGCGCGCGTCTCCGACGTGTCGCTGGTGCTGTGGCTGGGCGGCATCGTCGCCGCGCTGGCGATGGGCTTCTGGCAGGAGCTGCTGCTGTACTACGTGCTGCCGGCCCGCATCGCGCTGTTCGTCAGCACCTACTTCTTCGACTACCTGCCCCACCAGCGGCCCCACGGCCTGCCCCGCAGCGTCGCCCCGCACCGGTCGGCCGTCGTCGTCCGCGGCGGTCCCCTGGCCGACGCCGTGTTGCTGGGTCACAGCCTGCACCTGGTCCACCACCTCCACCCCTCGGTGCCCTGGTACCGCCTGCGAAGGGTCTACGAAGTGCAACGCACGGAGCTCCTGGCCGCCGGATCCCGGGAGGTGGGCGCCTTCAGCCTGCCCCGCCCCTTCGAGCCCGCCGTGGCCTCCGGCGCCGCGCCCCCGGCCTCCGCGCGCCCTCGCCGCCCCCTGCGGTTGCGCTGGCTGCTCTGGTGGATGCTGGGCCTGCTCCTGGCCGGCTGCCCCACGGGCGACGACGACGACTCGGCCGGGGCCGACGACGACGACTCGGCTGACGACGACGACTCGGCTGACGACGACGACTCGGCCAACGACGACGACTCGGCCGACGACGACGACTCAGCGGCCTCCGACTGCGCCACCCGCACCGGCGGGGCCATGATCGACGTGCTGATCCACCACACCAGCGTGGAGTCGCTGTCCTTCTGGATGACGGCGGAGGTCTTCATCGACGACGCGCTGCTGCGGGTCGGCCAGGGCTCCGGCCAGATGGCCTACTTCAACACCCTGCTGGCCGGCGGCGACTGCGACGCGCAGTGGTCCTTTCACCCCGACCCGGCTGAGGGGCAGTGGCTGACGTCGGGCCCCTTCAGCCCCCACTGCGACGTGGCCCTGGCCACCGTGGAGGCCGACGTGCCCGCCTTCACCTCCACCGGCGCCGACTTTTGCCCGTTGAACGTGGAGGTCCTGTCGGTCGACGACCGCCGGGCTCCCTGAGCCCCATCGCCCTGGGCGTCATCGCCCCTGGAGGACCCTCCACCGGGTGAACCCCGGCGGCGTTCGCGGTAGGCTCCCGCTCCGCAGCATCCGGGAGGTTTGAAGATGAGCGACCGCTACGAAGTCACCATCACCACGGGCACGCGCTCTGGCGCGGGCACCAACGCCACCATCAGCGTGACGTTCCTGGGCACCGAGGGCACGTCGGGCCCCCACAAGCTCGACAAGATCCTCCACAACGACTTCGAGGCGGGCAAGACCGACACCTACAAGGTGAAGGCCCCGGACCTGGGTGAGCTCCTGGCCCTTCGCTTTCACAGCGACGGCGGCAGCCTGGACCTGGGCGGCGACTGGATGCTCGCCCACGCCTCCGTGCTGCGCGGCGACCGCGACTGGTACTTCCCCAACTTCTCCTGGCTGCGCACCGGCCACTTCATCACGGTGCTGGAGGGCGAGGCCAAGCTGCCTCACCAGTCGGTCCTGGAGGGCGCCTCCGACCTGCGCCGCGCCCAGATCCAGGCCGCCCGCGAGCGCTTCCCCTGGCGCCCTGGCGACGGCTCCCTGCCCGGCAGCCTGGACATCAGCAAGGAGCGCCCCATCCCCCTGGACGAGCGCTACCGCGACCTGAAGGAGGGCGCCTACTCGGTGGTCTTCGCCAAGACCATGGCGTCCATGAAGCTGACCTCCAACGTGATGAAGAAGGTCTGGGACGCGGTCGACGACGTCTACGAGCTCTTCGCCACGTTCAAGGTCCCGTCGGTGGCCGAGCGCTGGCAGGACGACGAGGAGTTCGCCCGCCAGGCCGTTCAGGGCGTCAGCCCCGTGCACATCGAGCTCTGCAAGGCGCTGCCCGATCGCTTCGACCTCACCGACGACGACGTCTACGGCCTGCTGCAGCCCGGCATGACCCTGGCCCAGGCCATGGAGGGCAACCGCCTGTTCGTCCTCGACTTCAGCGAGCTGACCGGCATCAAGATGTACGAGAAGGCCGACGACAGCGGCGAGGTCGAGCACCGCTTCTGTCCGGCCACCCGCGCGATCTTCTTCGAGGTGGAGTCCGGCCAGCAGCGCCCCCTCGCCATCCAGATGGAGCCTGACGGCCCCGTATTCACCTCCAAGGACGACAAGTACGACTGGATGGCGGCGAAGATGTACCTGCGCTGCGCCGAGGGCAACGTGCACCAGATGCTGGCCCACGCCATCAACACGCACTTCACGGTCGAGCCCTTCGTCATGGCGACCCTGCGCAACCTGGCGGAGTGCCACCCCGTCTACAAGCTGCTCAAGCGCCACTTCCGCTACACCCTGGCCATCAACGAGGGCGCGCGCGAGAGCCTGCTGGCCGAGGGCGCGGTGTTCGACACCTTCATGGCCACCGGCGGCCCCGACAAGGGCCACCTGCAGCTGGCGGTGGAGGGCTACAGCCGCTGGAAGCTGCTGCACAACAACCTGGAGTACGACCTCAAGACCCGTGGCGTGGACGACCCCGCCGCCCTGGCCTACTACCCCTACCGGGACGACGGCCTGCCCATCTGGCACGCCTTCGGCGAGTACGTCCGGGACACCCTGGCCATCTTCTACGCCGACGACGCCGCCCTGCAGGCCGACAACGAGATGCAGGACTGGTGGAAGGACATCGTCACCAACGGCCACGACGTCAGCAAGCTGCCCTTCGCGGAGCTCACGTCGTTGGAGGGCCTGGCCGACGTCCTGCAGACGGTGATCTGGACGGTCACCTGCCTGCACTCGGCCGTGAACTACCAGCAGTACGAGCACTACGCCTTCCTGCCGAACGCCCCGCTGTGCATGCGCGAGCCTCCCATGAAGGAGAAGGGCACCCTGGACGAGAAGGCGATCTGCCGGATGATGCCCAGCAAGGCCCAGGGCATCTGGCAGGTGGCCATCGGCCGCGCCCTGGCGTCCTACGGCAAGGACGAGGAGTACCTGCTGGACGACCACGTCGGCTGGCACGAGGACTACTTCGAGGAGCCCGCCGCCAAGGCCGTAATCCGTCGCCTGCACGAGCGCATGAAGGCCGCGCAGGAGGCCGTGGACGCCCGCAACGCCGAGCGCCCGGTGCCCTACCTGCAGCTGATGCCGAAGATGGTGCCGACCTCCATCACGATCTGATCGGGCCGCCCGTTCGCGACGCTGCCCGCGGGCCGAGCCTCAGCGCTCGTCCTTGCGGGGACCGTTGTCGACGTACCAGCGCAGCTTGTTGATCACCCCGCGCAGGTAGTGCACCTCCACGTTGGTGAGCGTGCCCCGCAGCAGCGCCTGCCGCAGCGTGGCCAGGCCCTGGTCCCGGCTCTTGCCCCGGAAGAAGTCCACCCGGTCCAGCAGCTCGCCGATCTGGTCGGCCGCGCCCTGCACCTGCTTGAGGTCGGCGGGCGGCCGCGGCTTGTTCTTGTGGGGCCGGCGCTTCAGCCGGCCCTGGGCCTGCCCGTACTCCCACCCCAGCAGCAGCACCGCCTGGCTCAGGTTGAGGCTGGAGGCCGCGGCCGTCGTGGGGATGTGGCACAGGTGGGTCGCCCAGCGCAGGTCCTCTTCGGAGAGCCCGCTGTCCTCCGCCCCGAAGAGGATCGCCGTGTTCTCACCCTCGGCTCCCCGCTCGGCCAGCAGCGTCGCGGCGTCTCCCGGGAGCAGCAGGGGCCAGGCCTTCCAGCGCCGCGGGCGGGCCGTGCAGGCCACCACCACGGTGCAGTCGCCGACGGCGTCGCTCAGGTCGTCGTGCTCCTGCAGGCGGGCGATGATCGGCCGGCCCGAGGACACCGCCATGGTGTCCATCTCCCGGGCGCCGGTGAACTGCTGGTTCACCAAACGCAGGTCGTCCAGGCCGAAGTTGGCCATCGCGCGTGCGGACGCGCCGACGTTGCCGCCGTACAGCGGTCGATTCAGGACGATGCGGGGAGGGATCTGCGGGGCCGGCGGCTACTTCAGCCAGTTCCAGGGGAGCAGCAGGGACAGGCAGCCGGGCTCGTCCTCCTTGGCGGGAGGCTTGGCGTCCTCCGCCTTGACCGGCACGGCGGCGTCGACGGGCGCATCGGCCTTGGGCTCCGCTGCGGCGGGCGCGTCCCCCTTGGGGGCCGCCTTGGGCTCCGTGGGGGCGGCGGCCTTCTGGTCGTCCTCGTCCTTCGGCACGGGGGTCGGCGTGGGCGGGGACGTGCCCGTCGGGGCTTCCGGCGGAGGCGCCTCCACCGTGAAGGCCTTCTTCTTCTTCTTCGAGCTGCGGCTGGTCGGCGCGGCCGGCTCGGGCTTGGCCTTCGGCGGCTCGGGCTTGGCCTTCGGCGGCTCGGGCTTGGCCTTCGGCGGCTCGGGGGCCTTCATCTCGTCCACGGAGTCCTGGCTGGGCGCCATGCCCAGGTCTGCGGTGGGCTCGGCCGCCGGGATCTCCCCCGCGTCCTGGGCCTCCGCCTTCGCCTTCTCCTCCGCCGCCTTCACCTTCGCATCGGCGTCCGCGGTGGACATCATCTGCCCGCCGCGCGACTCGGTGTTGAGGTGCAGCGTGGCGTCGATGGTCTTGTTCTTCAGCTTGAGCCGGACGTCCACCGGCGCGCCGGTCTCCTTGTCCTTGGCCGAGAGGCTGAGGATGCCTTCGCTGTCGATGTTCAACCAGACGTCGACCTTGACCTTGCCGCGGGGCATCTCCCGGATGCCGCTGAACACGAAGGTCCCCAGGAGCTCGTTCTCCGCCGCGATGTCGGAGTCCCCCTGGTAGATCTTCAGCATGATCGTCTTCTGGTTGTCCTTGCTGTTGGTCAGCGTCAGACGACGAACGTGCGGGATCGGGCAGTTCTTGGGGAAGAGCGGCAGGAAGCTGCGGTCCACCTTGGCGATGCCGATGGGCATGGGCAGCACGTCGAGCAGCGTCACCTTCTGCGAGGAGGCGTGGGTCAGGCTGTGCGCCATGATGGCGGCGCCCACGGCCACGGCCTCGTCCGGGTGCACGCCCTTGCAGGGCTCGCGGCCGAAGAAGTCCTTCACGCTCTTCTGAACCAGGGGCATGCGGCTCTGGCCGCCGACCAGCAGGACCTCGTCGATGTCGCTGGGCTTCATCTTCGCTTCGTCGAAGATGCGCTCGCAGGTGGTCACCGTGCGGCCCACCAGGTCGCCCGTGAGCTCCTCGAGGTGGTCCCGGCTCATCTTCATGTCGAGGTTGAGGATCCCCTTGGGACCCCGCGCGATGAAGGGGACCTCGATGTTGGTCTCCTTCGTCGTCGACAGCGTGATCTTGGCGCGCTCCGCGGCCTCCCGGAGCCGCTGGATCGCCACGCGGTCGTAGGAGAGGTCGACGGAGTTCTCCTTCATGAACCGCTCCATGACGTCGCCCATGACGCGGTCGTCGAAGTCGATTCCGCCCAGGAACGTGTCACCGCCGGTCGCGACGACCTCGAAGACCTTGTCCCGGATCTCGATGATGGAGATGTCGAAGGTGCCGCCGCCCAGGTCGTAGACCGCCAGGCGCTGCCGCAGGTTCTTGCCCAGGCCGTAGGCCAGGGCCGCGGCGGTGGGCTCGTTGAGGATGCGCAGGACGTTGAGGTCCGCGAGCTTGCCCGCCTGGCGGACGGCCTGACGCTGCTTGTCGTTGAAGTACGCAGGCACGGTGATGACCGCGTTGGTCACCTCCTCCTTGAGGTACTCCTCGGCGACTTCCTTGATCTTGCGGAGGATCTGGGCCGACACCTCACGCAGGTCGAAGACCTGATCCTTCACCTTGATGAGGATCTCGCCGGCGTCGCCCTCCATCATGTTGTAGGTGAAGAGCTGCCGGATCTTCTCCGCCTGGGCGGAGTGGAAGTTCCGGCCCACCAGGCGCTTCGGTGCGAACACCGTGTCCTGGGGGTTCAGCGCCGCCTGCTTCTTGGCGTCGTGACCGACGAGCATGCGCCCGCCTTCGTCGATCGCGAAGAGCGACGGGATCGTGTACGACCCCCCGCGGTACATGATGATCTTGGGCTGGTTGCCCTCAATGACCGCGGCACAGCTGTTCGTTGTGCCCAGGTCGATCCCGATCGCGCGTCCCATCAGTCTCCGGGCTCAGCAGGGTTTTTAGGGCTCTGCGGACCGCGATTATCCGTCGCCGCAAAGGGCAAAGTCAATACGGGCACCACCCTTCTGGGGCCGTGGTCCGCCGATTGCCGCGGCTCCGTCATGCCTCGGGGTCGGGCCCGGGCGGCCCATGGCCCTCGCCGGTGAGCTCCACCACCACCGACTCGATGGAGCGCGGGTTGGCCCGCTGGACGGTCAACGTGGCCGTCTCGATGGCCAGGGACTCGCCTTCGCCGGGGATCCGGCCCAGCTGATCCAGGAGGAACCCCGCGAGCGTCTCGTAGTCACCCTCGGGCAGATCGAGATCCAGCGCCTCGTTGAGGCGGTCGATCTCCACCCGGGCGGAGACCAGCCAGCGCCGCTCGCCCCGCTGCAGGATGTCCGGGCTGGGGGAGTCGTGCTCGTCTTCGATCTCCCCGACGATCTCCTCCAGGATGTCCTCCACGGTGACGATCCCCTCGGCGCCGCCGTACTCGTCCACCACCACCGCCAGCCCGTGCCGGCGCGCCTGGAGATCCTCCAGCAGGACCTCCACCTTCTGGGCCGGCGGAACGTAGGTCACCGGCCGCTTGAGGGCGGCGACCGGCTGGCTCATGTCGTCGGCCTGCATCAGGTCCATGGCGTGCAGGACGCCGATGATGTTGTCGATGCGGTCGTGGTAGACGGGCAGCCGGGAGTAGCCCGACTCGATGAAGCGGGTGGCGGCCTCCTCCAACGTCGCCGTCTCGTCCACGGCGACGATGTCGATGAGCGGCCGCATGACCTCCTTGGCCAGCACCTCGCTGAAGTCGAAGACCCGCTGGATCATGCGGACCTCCCGCGGGGCGATCGTCTCGCTCTCGCCCTGTTCCAGCAGCAGGCGAAGCTCGTCGCGGGAGACCTCGGCGTTGCGCCCGCTCGCGTCCCCGAGCAGCTCCAGCAGGCCGCGGGTGAGCCCGCGCACCAGGGAGACCAGGGGGAACAGGGCCCAGCTCAGCCAGTTGAGGGGGTGGATCACGACCGGCGCGATGCGGTCCGCGTGGTGCCGGAACAGCGACTTGGGCAGCAGCTCGCCGAAGAGCAGCACGATGGGGGTGAGCAGGAGGACGGTCAGCGCCTCGATGTTGGGCTCCGGCTTGCCCGAGCCCTCGAACGCGTGGCGCAGCATCAGGGCGAAGACCGTGGTGGTGGTGACGACGCAGGCGTTGGTGCCCAGCAGCGTGGTGGTGAGGATGCGCTCGGGCGCGCCCAGGAAGCGGGCGAGCATCACGTGGGAGCGGGAGCCGCGGTCGCGTTCGGTGCGGATGGCGAGCTTGTCCGCGGAGACCAGGGCGATCTCCGAGCCGCTGAAGAAGCCCTCCAGGAGGACCAGGAAGAGGATGACGGGCACGCCGACGGCGGGGGTCATGGCTCGCCCCACGGCCGCGCCACGATCCAGGTCAGGCGCTGGCCCTCGACCCCCGTGACCCGGTAGGTCCAGTGATCGTCCTTGATGGTCTCCCCCTTCTTGGGCAGGCGCCCGAAGAGGTGGAAGATGTAGCCCGCGACCGTGGTGTAGCTGTTGTCCACGGGCAGCGGGCTCTCCATGTGGCGGTTCCAGTCGACGATGTCCAGCTTGGCCGGCACCCGCCACGCGCCGTCCGGCAGGCGCTCCAGCCCCGGCGCCGAGCCCGCGCGCGACTCCCCTTCGGCCGTGAACGGCGCGAACAACGCCTCCAGGATGTCCTGAAGGGTGACCACCCCGGCCACGTCGCCGTACTCGTCGATCACCACCGCCATGTGCCCCCGCTCCCGCCGGAACTCCTGCAGGAGCTCGTCGGCGGGCTTGCCGGGGGGCACGAAGTAGGCCGGCTGCAGCAGGCCCATCAGCTTGCGCGACGTCAGCTCCCGCCCCGACCAGCGAAAGCGGAGCAGGTCCTTGACCAGCAGGACGCCGCGCACGTCGTCGGGGTCGCGGCCGAAGACGGGCAGGCGGGAGTAGCGGAACTCGCGGGCGGCAGCGAGCACGTCGTCCAGGGAGGACGTCAGGGAGACCGTGACCAGGTCCGCGCGCGGGGTCATGAGGCGGGAGACGGGCGTGTCCCCCAGATCGAACACGGCGTGGATGAGCTCGGCCTCTTCAGGGTGGAGGGCGCCCTCGCGCTCGCCGAGCTGCACCAGGGCGCGGAACTGGGCCTCGTGCAGGGCCTGGGGCAGGGGGTCGGTGTCCGAGACGCCGACCATGCGGAGCAGGAGCTCGGCGACGCCGTGCAGCACCGCGCGCACGGGCGTGATCGCAGCCGAGAAGAGCCGCAGGGGCAACGACACCGCCTGCGCCCAGCGGGTGCCCAGGCGCACGGCCAGCGCCTTGGGCGCGATCTCGCCGAACAGCAGGAGCAGCGGCGTGATCATCACCACGTTGGCCCACCAGGGGAGGAACAGGTCCTTCTTGGTCAACTCGAGGACCATGCGCAGCCCCACCACGGAGATGCAGATGTTCACCAGCTCGTTGCCGAGCAGCAGGGTGGCCAGGAGCTGCCGGGGCTCGTCCAGCAGGCGCTTGACGGTGCGGCCGCTGCGGCCCCCTTCGTCCTCGAGCTTCTCCAGCGCGTAGCGGTCCAGGCTGAAGAAGGCCGACTCGCTGCCGGAGAAGAAGGCCGAAGCGAGCAGCAAGACGAGCAGCAGGCCGATCCAGGGGAGGATGGAGAAGAGCGCGTTGCCGACGAGGGCGAGGGTCACGGCCAGGATCATGGCTGCCCCCCGTGGTCCCAGCCCCGACGGCGGGGCAGGGGGGAGCCGTCGTCGAAGGAGAGGCCGGCCCCGGGCAGCACGCGGCCGATCACGCGGAAGCCGGGCAGGGGGGAGGGGGCGGTGGCGACGAGCTCGTAGTCCTCGCCTCCGGACAGGGCCAGGGCGGGGGGGAGCCCCGCGGTCAGACAAGCCCCACGATCGAGGGACAGCGCCACGCCCGACCGCGCGGCCAGGTGGCCCAGGTCGGCCAGCAGACCGTCGGAGACGTCGACCGCGGCGGTGGCGGAGCTCAGCGCTTCACGCAGGTCCAGGCGGGGGGTGGGGTCCTGGAACGCGCGCAGGGCGGCGGGGGAGGGGGGCTGTCCGCGCTCCCAGGCCGCGACGGCCGCGGCGGCGTGCCCCAGATCGCCGCTGAGCTGCACCAGGTCGCCGGGCTGGGCGCCGCTTCGACCGAAGACCGAGCCCGAGCCGAGCACCGTGACGGAGACGCAGAGCCGATCGGCGCCCGTGGTGTCCCCGCCCAGGACGGGGCAGCCCCAGCGCGCGGCCGCGCCGACGAGCCCGGCCATGACGCGGTCCCCGCGGAGCTGCAGTTGATCCTTCCGTAGGGACAGGGCCACGAGGCAGCCCAGGGGCTGGGCGCGGGCGGCGGCCAGGTCGCTGAGGGCGGCGGCCAGGGCCTTGCTGCCTACCTGCTCGTCGCTCAGCCAGCCCGGCCGGAAGTGCACCCCCTCCACCAGCGTGTCCACGGAGAGGGCCAGGGGGCCGCCGTGCTCGACCCACGCGACGTCGTCACCGGGGCCCTGCAGGACGCTGGGGCCCGTGGTGGGGGCGTCGGCGAGCCAGCGGGCGATGGCCGCGAACTCGGGGGTGGGTGGGGCCGGATCACGCTCCGGCGGGCGGCGGGACGCGGCGGCGAGGGGCCGTGGTGCGTCGCGGTGCGGGGCGTCGTGGGCCATCAGGGGGCGGCGGCCTCCTTCGGGGGGGGGGCCTCGGCCGGGGTCGCCGCAGCCTCGGGAGGCCAGACCTGCACGATCGCCTCCTTCTTGCGGTCGACCTGCAGGACGCGCATCTCGTGGCGCATCTCCCCGCCGGAGGAGAAGCCCAGCGCCCCGGTCACGCTCTCGGACGGGGCGGCCAGGTGCAGGCGCTCGATCAGCTCCCGGCGCGTGACCACGCCTTCGGCCAGCAGCTGCATGACGAAGCGCGTGGCGTCGTAGGCGGTGGCCTCCAACAGCGAGGGGTCCGCCGAGTGCCGGGCGCGGTAGTTCTTGCGGAAGCGCTGGACCACGGGGTCCTTGCCCTCCAGGAACAAGCCGTCGACCAGCGTGGTGCCGTTGACGTACTTGCCGCCGCGGGCGACCAGATCGGGGTGGTTGAAGGCGGAGCCGCCCATGAGGGTCACCGGGGGGAAGTCCTCTTCGGGCAGGTGGCCGCCCAGGTTGATCTCCTCGAACAGGAAGCCCGGAGCCAACATCGTGGCGCGCTTGTAGCTGTCCGGCACGAAGATCGCCTGGAAGTCGACGCCCGGGGTCAGCTCCAGCTGCGGCGACGCGATCTGCGGCTTGCTGCGATCGGGCAGGAAGGCCAGCTTGATGTCCACGTCGCCCGGCGGCGACGCCTTGTAGTGCGTGCCCTTGAGGCGGCGGGCGGTCTCCCGGAAGTCCGTGGCCCCGGGATCGTAGGACTCGACCGCGGAGACCCGCGCGCCCTGCGCCTCCACCTGGGTCCAGAAGCGGTCGGCCATGCGGGCGCCGCCCTGCTTTGCGGGGTAGGCGATCGCGAAGTTCTGGATGCCGAGGCGCGTGACGGCCTGCTCCACCAGGGCGTCCACCTGCTCTTCGGCGGTGACCCAGGTGTTGAAGACGTGGCTGCGTCCCAGGGCCAGGCCGGGCTGCTGCACCATCATCAGCAAGGGCACGCCCAGCTCCTCGGCGACGTCGTTGAGGACCTCCCCCTCGGCGCTGATGATCGGCCCGACGACGGCGATGACCTTGTCCTCCTCCGCCAGCCGACGCAGGGCCGCGGTGGCCTGCTCCACGTCGCCGCCCGTGTCCGCGACGACGATGCGCAGGTCGGTCAGCTCCAGCGACTCGGCCAGGGCGAGGGCCTGCTCGACCCCGCGCAGGGCCAGCTGCCCCGGCGGGCCGAACTTGCCGGTGGTGGGCAGCAGCACGCCGATGGCGCGGGCGTCCGTGTCCTCGGGCTCGGCCGCCCAGTCCTCGGCCCCGGGGACCTGGGACAGCAGGGGGTGCTGGTGGTAGCGGCGCGCGAACTGGCGGCGGGCGGCCTCTGTGTCCGCGGTCTCCAGGAGCTGCTTGTCGCGCTGCAGCTGCAGCAGGGCCAGCACGCCGCCCACGGGGGTGCCGCGCAGGTGCTCCTCCAGGGCGTCCAGGGCGCCCTCGCCCAGCTTGTCGATCGCTCGACGGCTGGTGTCCAGGTCGTCGGGCACGGCGAAGCGGTCCCGCTCCAGGAGCAGCTCCTGGGCCTCCAGGGCCTGCTTCCACTCGCCGTCGAAGACGTGCAGGTCGATGAGCTCGCGCGCGGCGACGGCGGCGCGGTCCGGGTCCGCGTCCCGGCGGGCGGTGTTGCGCAGGGCGGGCACGGCGGCGGCCTTGTTGCCCTCCCGGGAGAGGCAGATGGCCACCCGATGCTGCACGCCGTCGACGTCGTCCCGTCCACCGGCCTTGAGGTAGCCATCCAGCTGCCGACGGGCCAGGGGCCAGCGCTCCAGCCGGAACGCGGCGCGACCGGCCAGGAGGCGGGCCTGGGGCCCGTTCTCTTCGTCGGAGAACTCCTCCAGGTAGTCCAGGGCGCGGCTGAGGGTCCGCTCGGCGTCCCCCGAATCGGCGGCGGACTCCACGGCCTTCCAGGCCCGCGCCTCCTTGGGGTTGCCCTGCGCGCCCAGGAGGGCGAGGGCCAGGCAGGCGACGGCGAGGATCCTGAGAGTCTTCACGCTTTGGGCTCCTCCGTGGACAGCAGCTCTTCGTAGAGGCGTCGCAGGGGCGAGCCCGAGGCCTTGAGCGCCGCGTCCAGCTCCGCGAGGGAGCGGCGGGCGGAGTCGTCCAGATCGACCGGCATCTCCAGCACCACCTGCACGAACTGATCGCCCGGCCGGCCCGCGCCCCGCCCCTTGATGGGACGGATGCCCTGGCCCTTGAGGGTCAAGACCGCGCCGGGCTGGGTGGAGGGGGGCAGCTTCACCGTCACCGGGCCCCGCAGCGTCGGCACGACCAGGTCGGCGCCCAGCACGGCCTGGCCGTAGGTGACGGGCACGTCGCAGAAGACGTCGCCGCCCCGGCGCTGGAAGAAGGCGTGATCAGCCACGTTCACCACCACGTACAGGTCTCCCTCGCCGCGGTCCCCGGCCGTGCCCTTGCCGGCGACCTTGAGCTTCTGCCCTGTATCGACGCCCGGCGGCACCCTGACCTTCAATCGCTCGTCCAGCGAGCGGCCGTCGGGGGACTTGCGCTGGAAGCGGAGCTCCTTCTCCGTGCCGCACGCGGCCTCCTCCAGGGTGATCGTCACGGTGTAGCGGAGGTCGCGCTTGCGGTGGCCGGGCTTGCGCTTGCGCCGACCGCCGAACAGGTCCTTGAAGACCTGGCCAACGACCTCGCTCAGGTCGATCTCCTCGCTCACGCCGAAGGGACCCTGGGACCGGCCTTCGCTCAGCACGCGGCCGAACCGGTCGTACTGGGCCTTCTTGATGGGGTCGCTGAGGATGCCGTAGGCGTAGGTGACCTCCTTGAAGCGCATGGCCGCCTGGGGGTCGTCCGGATTGCGATCGGGGTGGAAGGCCAGCGCCTTCTTCCGATAGGCCTTCTTCAGCTCGTCTGGACTGGCGGAGCGGTCCGAGTCCAGGAGATCGTACAGGTCGGGTTGCAACGCATCGTTCCGGGGTGCGCGCCCATCATAGGGCTGGCCGGGGGCGCGTCCCAGGCAAGGACCGGCTCAGGGCCGGCGCAGGGGCCGCAAGGGGCGGCAACCTACTCCTCGATCAGCACTTCGTCGTCATCGAAGGCGTCGTCGTCGTCGAGGATGGAGTCCGCCATCTCGTCGGCGTGCTCCATGGCGGCGCCGTACAGGGCCTCGGCGATGGTCTGCGCGTTCGTCGCCAGATCGGCGTGGGCGGCGCGCACGTCCTCCAGGTTGCTGGTCTTGGCGGCGCCCTGGGCCCGGGAGATGGCCTCGCGGATCGCCATCAGATCCTCGAAGGCGATGGCGTCGCCGAACTCGTCCAGGCTGCGCTCGGTGGTGTACAGCAGGCCGTCCAGCTCGTTCTTGGCTTCCGCCAGGTCCTTGCGGATGCGGTCCTCTTCCCGGTGCGACTCGGCCTCGCGGATCATCCGCTTGATGTCGTCCTCGCCCAGGCCGGAGTTGGAGACCACGCGCACGGCCTGCTTGCGGCCGGTGCCCAGGTCCTTCGCCGCCACGTTGAGGATGCCGTTGGCGTCCAGCTCGAAGGTGAGCTCGATCTGCGGCATGCCGCGGGGGGCCGGGGGGATCCCCGTGAGCTCGAAGCGGGCCAGGGACTTGTTGTCGTCCACCATCTCACGCTCGCCCTGGGCGACGTGCACGTTGACCATGGGCTGGTTGTCCAGGGCCGTGGTGAAGATCTCCTGCTTCTTGCAGGGGATGGTGGTGTTGCGGCCGATCATCGGCTGGAACACGCCGCCCGCGGTCTCGATCCCCAGGGTCAGGGGGGTGACGTCCAGCAGGAGGATGTCTTTGGTCTCGCCGGCCAGGACCGAGCCCTGCACCGCGGCGCCCACGGCCACGACCTCATCGGGGTTGACGCTGGTGTTCGGCGGCTTGCCGAAGAAGCTGGCCACGGCCTCGCGCACCTTGGGCATGCGGGTCATGCCGCCGACCAGGAGGATCTCGTCCAGGGTGTCGCCCGTGCAGCCGGCGTCGTCCATGGCCTGCTGGCAGGGGGCGCGCAAGCGCTCGATCAGGTCCGCCACCATCGACTCGAACTGCCCGCGGGTGAGGTCCACCTTGAGGTGGCGCGGGCCCGACTCGTCCACCGTGATGAACGGGAGGTTGAGCGTGGTCTCCAGGGTGCTGGAGAGCTCGTGCTTCGCCTTCTCCGCGGCTTCCTTCAGGCGCTGCAGCGCCATGGTGTCCTCGCGCAGATCGATGCCCGTGTCCTCCTTGAAGACGGACAGGCAGTGATCGATCAGGCGTTGGTCGAAGTCTTCACCGCCCAGGAACGTGTCGCCCGACGTCGACTTCACCTCGAACACGCCGTCGCTCAGCTCGAGGATCGAGATGTCGAAGGTGCCGCCGCCGAGGTCGAAGACCGCGATGCGCTCCTCCTTGTCCCCGCTGAGGCCGTAGGCCAGGGCCGCCGCCGTGGGCTCGTTGATGATCCGGAGGACCTCCAGGCCGGCGATGCGTCCCGCGTCCTTGGTGGCCTGGCGCTGCGCGTCGTTGAAGTAGGCCGGGACCGTGATGATCGCGCGGTCGACGGTGTCGCCGGTGTAGTCCTCCGCCGTCTTCTTGATCTGCTCCAGGATGATCGCGGAGACCTGGGGGGGGGACAGCGGCTTGCCGGCCACCTCCACCCACGCGTCGTCGTTCTCCGCCTGCAGGATGCGGAAGGGCGAGTTGCTGACCGCCTTCTGGACCTCCGCGTCGTCGAAGCGCCGGCCGATCAGCCGCTTGATGGCGTACAGCGTGTTGTCCGGATTGGTGACGGCCTGCCGCTTGGCGATCTGGCCGACGAGTCGGTCGCCCTCCTCCGTGAAGGCGACGACCGACGGGGTCGTCCGGCTGCCCTCCGAGTTGGGGATCACCACCGGCTCCCCCCCTTCGACGATCGCCACGCACGAGTTCGTCGTGCCCAGGTCGATGCCGATGATCTTGCCCGCCATGTCCCCTCCGCCGCGGTCTGTTCAGGCCGCGTGGTCTGGTTTGCTCAGTCGCTGTCGGAGCCTGCGTCGGCCCCGTCGTCTTCGGTGTCCGTCCCCTCGGGGGACTCGTCGGCCGGCGCAGTCTTTGCCTTGCTGCGGCGCCTCGACTTCTTCTTCTTCTTCGGCGCGGGTTCGGCGACCTCGTCGGTCGGCGCCGCGACTGCCCCTGCCTCCGCGGCGTCCTGCGCCGGGGGCGCTTCGTCCGCGGGGTCCGTCGCGTCGGCCTCCGCGGCGTCGTTGGCCACCGTGTCCGCCTGCTGGGTCGGTGCCTCGTCCTGCGCGGGCGGGTGCTCCGACCCGCGGCTTACGCTCACCATGGAGGCGCGCAGCAGCCGCGTGTGCAGCGTGAAGCCCGCCTGCATCTCGTGGACGATGCGGCCCGAGGCCACCTCTTCGCTGAACTCCTGCCCCACGGCCTCGTGGAACTGCGGATCGAACTCGGTGCCGGCGGAGGCGGGCACACGCTCGGCCCCACAGCGCTTGAGGGCGACCATGAACTGACCCAGCGTCATCTCCACGCCGTGCCCCAGGGGGCCCGTGCGCTCGATCCCGGCGTGGGCCAGCGCACGCTCCAGGTTGTCGAACACGCCCAGGAACTCCTTGAGCACCTTCTCCCCCGCGAACTTCTGGAGCTCTTCCTTGTCCCGCTCGGAGCGGCGGCGGAACGCCTCGAACTCCCGGGAGACGCCGGCGGACTGTCGGGCCGCGGCCACAACCTGTTGCTCGAGGCCGTCCACCCGGCCCTCCGCCGTGCGGAGCTCCAGGTCGCGCAGGGACAGCGCGCGCGACAGCTCGACCACCTGCCCGCGCAGGGCTTCGTTCTCTTCCTGGAGCTCGAAGGGCACCGCTCCGGTGCCGTCGTCGCCGGCCGCGAAGACCTCCTCCTCCGCGTGGTCCTCCGCGAGGATGTCGTCGTCGTCCTGATCATCGAAGTCGGGGAAGGCCAGGTCGGGGTCGTCGTCGGAGACGCCGGCCACGCCGAAGGACTCGGCCAGCAGCTTCTCCATCTCCGCCTGCAGGTCGCCCTCGTCGGCCTCTTCGTCGTCGCTGATGGCTTCCTTCAGCTCCCGGTCCAGGTCGTCGAAGCTGCGCGGGGCCTTGCCGCTGGCCGCCGCCGCGACGGTCTGCAGCGACATGAAGTCGAACTCGTCGTCCGCTTCGTCGTCCTCTTCGTTGCCGTCCGCCAGGAAGTCGAAGCCGTCCTCCAGACCCTCCGTCTCGTCCACGACGATGTGCATGGAGCGTTCAGGGTCGTCGCCCAGGTCGAAGTCCGGAAGATCGGGCACGTTGCGGCGCTTGCGGGCCGAGGTCCGGGCCCGCTGCTCCGTGGCCGCCAACGCCTGCTCGATGGCGGCGTCCAGATCGGGATCGTCCAGATCCATCGAAATGTCCATGCCCGTTCCGGAAGCCGCGGCCTGACCATCGACGGTCGGCGAGTTGCCGCTGCTCCTGCTCTTCTGGGTCAAACCATCTCCCCGGCCACCTCTGCTCCCAGCGCCATCGGTCCCGACTCCGCTGGGTTGCAGCCCCCCGGCTTAGAACGGTCATGGTTCCCGCTCTTCAGGAATGTGTCAAGTCCGGCGGAGAGTTGTTGAATCACGAAATCGAGAATGATTTCACCGGCTTCGGTCGCCTGAAGTCGATCGTCCTGCAAGGTCAGGAGCCCCGCCCCCAGCGCGGATCGCAGCGGGGCGCCCATCGCCACGACAGGATCCACGCCGAAGCGCTGCAGGAACGGCGCGAGCTCCAGACCCCCGGCGACGCGCAGCCCGAGCATCAGGGCCTCGGTGGCGGCGGCCTGGCGATCCAGCACCTCGTGGTCCTCCTCGGTGGAGCGTTCGGCGCGCACGCGGGCGATGTATTCACCCACCCCGCGCACCACCCACCAGCGCCGCCCGAAGCCCTCCTCGCCGGCGTGGGGGGGGCGATGGCCGTGGGCCCCGGCGCCGATGGCCAGCCAGGGGCGACCCTGCCAGTAGATGCGGTTGTGGCGGCAGGCGCGGCCGGGCAGGGCGAAGTTGGAGACCTCGTAGCGTTGCATGCCGGCGGAGGCGGTCGCCTCCCAGGCGAGCTCGTGCATGGCCCGCTGCACCTCTTCGTCGGGCTGGGTGAGCCGGCCGCGGGCCTGCTCGCGCGCGAAGGGGGTGCGCGCCTCGATCGTGAGGTTGTACAGGGAGAGGTGCTCCGGCGCGTGCGCCATCGCCTCGTCCAGATCGCTCCGCCACTGGTCCAGCCGCTGGTCGGGCAGCGCGAACATCAGGTCCAGGTTGAGGTTCTGCACACCGGCTGCGCGGGCGGCGACGACGGCGTCGCGGGTCTCCTCCACCGTGTGCAGGCGACCCAGCCGGGCGAGCAGGGCGGGGTCGAAGGTCTGCGCGCCCAGGGTCAGCCGGTTGACCCCGGCCTCCAGGAAGCCCTCGATGCGGCGTTGGTCGACCGTGCCCGGGTTGGCCTCCAGGGTGACCTCCAGGTCCTCTGCCGCGGACTCGGCCCGCACGATGTCCAGCAGGCGCTGCACGGCGGCGGGGGGCAGCAGGGAGGGCGTGCCGCCGCCGAAGTAGACCGTCCGGGTGGGGTAGGGTCCGGGCCAGGCGCGGAGCTGCCGGCGCAGGTCGACGGCCAGCGCGTCGACGTAGGCCGGGATCCGGTCGTCGATGCCCGCGTAGGTGTTGAAGTCGCAGTACGGGCAACGGACACGGCAGAATGGAACATGCAGGTAGATGCCGGCCACCGACGCATCCTGCCCCAGCGGAGGGGGGGATGTCGCTTCGGGGAACCGCCGGGGCGGGTCGGGTGTCGGAGCAGCGGGTGGTGCAGATGATCTCCAGGGTGCTCTTCCTGCTCTCGTTGGCGGCGACGCTGTCGGGCTGCGCCACCACGGGCGGCTCGCTCGCGGCGCTGCGCGGTCGCCTGCTGCTGGTGGTGGACGACGCGGGGGACGGCGCGGCCGAGCGTGAGGCGGACCTGCAGCGGGCCCTGGCCCTGTTGCCCCTGCGGATCTGGCCGGGCGACGCGGATCCGGCCCTGGCCGAGCGGCTGGAGGGCGCGGACAAGCGGCTGGCGGTGGCGCGTGAGTCGGCCGAGACCCGGCGCATCCCCTGGCTGCTGGTGCAGGACGCCGAGGGCGCGCGGGTGGAGACGGCGCGGAGCGGGCGGCTGGTGTGGGAGGGGAGCCTGCGGGGGCGCGCGCCGGCGGCCGAGCAGGTCCGGGATCAGCTGCTCAAGGCGGTGGTGGAGCGCGGCGCGCCG
>CALCXL010000002.1 GCA_937907595.1 uncultured Pseudomonadota bacterium | reverse complement strand
GAGATGACCATCGACCGCCGCTCGGCGCCCATCATGACCTTGTCCTTGGCCGCCTCGAAGTCGTCCATGCTCACCGCGTCCATCTCACGACGCGCGGCGAGCAGGGCCGCTTCGTTCATGAGGTTTGCGAGCTCTGCGCCCGTAAACCCTGGAGTTCCCTTCGCGATCTTCTCCAGGTTCACGCTCTCGTCCAGGGGGATGTCCTTCGCGTGGATCGCCAGGATCTGGGCACGCCCGCGGACGTCGGGGGACGGGACCATGACCCGGCGGTCGAAGCGGCCGGGCCGCAGGAGCGCCGGGTCCAGGACGTCGGGGCGGTTGGTGGCGGCGATGAGGATCACGCCCTCGTTGGACTCGAAGCCGTCCATCTCCACCAGGAGCTGGTTGAGCGTCTGCTCACGCTCGTCGTGGCCCCCACCCAGGCCGGCGCCACGCTGCCGACCCACGGCGTCGATCTCGTCGATGAAGATGATGCAGGGGGCGCTCTTCTTGCCCTGCTCGAAGAGGTCGCGGACCCGGGACGCGCCGACGCCCACGAACATCTCCACGAAGTCGGATCCCGAGATGGTGAAGAAGGGAACGCCCGCCTCGCCCGCGATGGCCCGGGCCAACAGCGTCTTGCCGGTCCCCGGTGATCCCATGAGCAGAACTCCCTTGGGAATTCGGCCACCTAGGCGCGTAACCTTCTTGGGGGACTTGAGGAATTGAACGATCTCCTCGACCTCCTCAATCGCCTCCTCCACACCGGCCACGTCCTCGAAGGTGACGCGCTTGCTCTCCTCCGTCAGCAGCCGCGCCTTGCTCTTGCCGAACTGCATGGCCTTGCCGCCGCCGGTCTGCATCTGCCGGACCAGGAAGACGACGAACACCAGGATCAGGAGCACCGGGAGCCAGCTCATGAAGGCCGTGCCCCACTTGCGGTCCTTCGCCTCGACGTACTCCACGCGGACGCCCTGGTCGCGGATGGCCTGCGGGTCGGGCTCCTTGTCGATGGGACCGCGGGTGCTGAACAGCGCCCCGTCCTTCAGTTCGCCGGTGACCTGGTCTTCACCGGCCACCGTCATGCGCGCGACCTCGCCCGCTTCGAACATCGCAATGAACTCTGTCCAGGGGAGCTGCGTGCTGGTCCGGGTGCCCTGCTTCTGCACCACCGCCAAGAGCAGCAGGCACAGCAGCACGATGAACAGCCAGAACGCCAGGGTCTTGTGGGCCTGCTTCATGAATGATCGGTTCCGTCGGTGAAGAGGAGCAGTGTAGCGGGGGCTCCTCCGTGCGGTAGGGGGGCGTGCTCGGAAGCGCGCACCCCGGGGAGCCAGACCACGCGATCGTCAGCGTCGACGATGGCGGGCCAGGAGCTGCGGCGGGCGGCGGAGATGCCCCCCTCCCGCAGAAGATCGGAGACCCTCTTGCTGCCGCCGAGGCCGAAGGGGCGCATGCGGCGGCCTGCGCCCACGGCAGTCACCCACAG
>CALCXL010000001.1 GCA_937907595.1 uncultured Pseudomonadota bacterium | reverse complement strand
GGTCCGCTCGCCAGCTTCGCCAGCCCAAAATCGGGGTTTCTACCCGGGGCTCAGGCTTCGGCTTGCTCGAGCACTACCGTCGACCGACGGGCAAGCCGCGGCACCTCCAGCCTTGGCTCGCGACGGTGTGGCGAAAGCAGGACCGGCCGCCCGGCGGCTGAGCGGGAGGCGTCTGTCAGTCCAGGTGGTGGTACGCGTCGAGCGTCTGAAGCCGACTGTCGAGCACGGCGCCGCCCACAGTGAAGTTGTAGAGAGACTGCAGGCCCCGACCCTTCAGGCCCAGGAGTTGGTGGATCGAGTCGTCGAAGAAGCACCCGATGCCCGTGGCCTGCACGCCAGCCCGCTCCGCCTCCAGGTAGAGGATCTGCCCGATCAAGCCCGTCTCCCAGTGCAGTCGGCGGTAGGCCCAGCCCCCTTCGCGCCGCAGCACGGGTTCGAATTCGGCGAGCATGGACACCGCGAAGGCGCCGTCCGAGGCGATGGCCTGGCCGCAGCTCACCTGCTGCGCCAAGGCGGATGCGTCCCCCTCGGTCAGACGGCGCAGCGGGAGGTCGTCGGGGCCGACCTCGTCCCACGTGGCCCGGTCGCTGAGCTCGGACCGAAGCATCTCCTCTGCCGAGCGGTCCCGCGGGAGCAGGTACATCCCCTGGTCCAGCCCGACGATCCGGTGGACGTAGAGCGCCAGGTGCACGGCCGGACGCCCTGGCAGCGCCCCGCAGGGCATCCGGTCGGGCATCGTCGCACGGAGCATCCGGAAGAACCCCTCGGCGGAGAGCCCGGTGGTGGCGTCCATCGTCATCGCGCTCCGTCGCCCACGGATCAGCTGACGGGCCGGTGGGCCTCCCTCGACGGCGGGCGAGGGCCCGAGCAGTGGCGGCGTCGGCGGCACGCCTTCCGGCCTCGAACAGGCGAGGGTGACTGCGTCGATGACCGGCCAGGGGTGGTGCTGGTCACCGAGCGGCGACGGACGATCGGGGCGGAGCGCTGGCGCGAGGTCGGCCAGGGCTTCGGGATCCCAGGCCCCGGGCTCTCCGGGCCACAGCGCCAGGAGCAGGTCCGGGTGTTCGGCCTCCGGCCCCTCCTGGCTCGCGACGCCCAACAGGCTGGCCAGGAGCCAGTCACCCACCTGGGGCACCGCCCGAACGCTCCAGCCCATCACCGCGGCTGAGTACGCGATGGCGCCGATGGCGTGGCCGACGTCGTGCTGGCAGTAGCGGAACGCCCGCTCGCCGTACTTCCAGGACTCGCGTACGTGGATCGACGTGAGTCCCATCAGGAGCGGCGGGCCTCCGTCGGTCGCCCGCTCCCACGCCCCCTCGTCCAGCTCCCCGCGCAGCTCGAGGCCGTGCTCCTTGGGCGCGTAGTGAAACAGACCGGGCCGCTCGCAGACGCCCTCGACCGCGGGCAGCAGGATGTAGCCCTCGGTGGGGTGCAGGTTCCCGCTCGATGGGTTGCAGCGCAGCGCCCACCGCGAGTCGCCGGCCTGCTTCCATGCCGAGAGCCCGAGCGAGTCCATCAAGAGCTGGCTGACAAAGCGGCGGTCCAGCGGCGCCGACGGCACGTGGCCCAAGGCTCCGAGCCCTGGCGACGCCAGCTCCTCCACCCGCTCCAGGCGTGTGATCGGCGCCCCGTCGAAGCGCTGGAAGGGACCGGGCTGGCTGTCCCAGTCCATGTAGCCGAGAGCCCGGGCGTAGCGGCCAGGGTGGTGCTTGGTTCGTTCGTGGTAGCGGAGGACTTCGTCAACGCGGTGGGACATCGGGCTCCGGGGGACGTGATCAGGCTGCGCGGCGACCGTCGAGGCGGCAGGCCAGGATGACCGCGCTCGACGGAAGTCGCCTCCGGCGTCCGGATCTCGGACGGTAAGGGCATCAGGGGTGCGGAGCCCCGGGCCGGCCGCTGCTGCCAGCCGGGCCCCGACCCCGCGGCGGCCGGGGTGGCGGTTGTTGGGGCTGGTGGCGGAGACGTATGGGGAAGGGGGGCTTGTGAGTGAGGCGGGGGATCGGGTGGACGCTAAATTGTGTGATTCCAGCGTGTTGGCGGATCACAGCCTACGTCGGTTCACCGCGACGTGGGGCTGATTCAGGGTGACTCACTCCCGACCCACTCCCCCCGCTGCTCCCTACTTGTGAATCAGAGGTGGGTTCTCGCGAGGAGCCTCCTGCTGCACGACCCTGACCAAGACGGGCCGGACGTACCTGGAGGTCGGCAATGCGCCGTCCGAGCTGAGGCAGGAGCGGACCTGGCGCACGCACGACGACGCGTTGGCTGAGGACTGGCATCTCATCGAGCCACCGGTGGCGGCAGCCCCTGGGCTGGGAGCCAAACTGCTGTTCGAGTGGCCCAACGCAGCGAGGGCCGACTGGCGTGAACCAGCCGACCCTCCCCGCAGGGACCCTCGTCGACATCGGAGGCAGTTCGCCAGGCCCGAAGTCGCCGAGGGAGGGACCTCCCTCAGGGGATCATGACCGCGTCGATGACGTGAATGACGCCGTTGGCGGCGGGGATGTCGGTGACCGAGATGTTGACGCCGGCGATGCGGACGCCAGCGTCGTCCACGACGATGTCGGCGACCGAACCTTCGAGCATCTCGACGGAGCTGGCGGCCACGACGTCGCCGGCGGCAAGCTTCTCGCCCACGACGTGGAAGAGCAGGATGCGGGTCAAGGCGGGGATGTCGTTGAGCAGGTCCTCGACGGTGCCGTCGGGCAGCGCGGCGAACGCGGCGTTGGTCGGGGCGAAGACCGTGAAGGGGCCCTCTCCGTCGAGGGTCTCCACCAGGCCGGCCGCGTCGAGGGCCGCCACCAGAGTCGAGAAGTCGGGGTTGCCCGCGGCGATGGCGGCGATGCTCTCCGGCGGCAGGATGACCTGGTCGATGACGTGGATGATGCCGTTGGTCGCCTCGATGTCGGTGGCGGTCACGGTCGCGCCGTTGACGAACACGTCGCCGTCGACGGTGACCTTGACGTCGGAGCCCTGAACGGTCTCCACGAGGCTCGCGTTGACCACGTCGGAGGCCGGCACCGCGGCCGGAACCACGTGGTAGAGCAGGATGTCGGTCAGGGTCGGGATGTCGTTGAGCAGCGCGTCGACGGTGCCTTCGGGCAACGCCGCGAACGCAGCATCCGTGGGGGCGAAGACCGTGAACGGGCCGTCGCTCCGCAGGGTGTCGGTCAGACCGGCTGCCTCGACCGCGGCGAGCAGCGTGGTGAAGCTGCCCGCCCCGGCGGCGGTGTCCACGATGTCGAGGGTCTGCGTCCCGGCGGGATCGGGGTCGTCGTTGGTTCCGGAGTTGGAGCCCGTGGTGACGCAAGCCGTGGTCATCAGCAACGTGGCGGCGGCGAAGAGCGCGGGGGTCTTGGAAAAGGGCATCGAAAGCTCCTGCTTGGGGTCGGGTCGGGTGGCGTCGTTGCCCCCGACTCGCTCAACCTAGGATCCTGTTCTGCTTCTGTCCAGTTTTTGTCCAGATAAGCCCACACAAAACCTGGACATGCGAGAAACACGACTCCAGGTTTCGGCGACTCCGATGGCCGAAGGGCCAACGGCGGGCCGTACGCCCAGGTCCAGGCGGTGTCCGCGGAGTTCGTTGCCGTGGCGATTGAGGGCAAGAAGGTCCCCGACGGGCCCTACCCGGACAAGTGGGTCTGCGCGTGCTCGGTCGACGGGGCCGTGCTTCGTGAACCCCAAGACCGAGATCAGCGAGCAAACACCAACTACCGCGCAGTCCCTGCCTCCGAAGGCCGAAGGCTCGCGGGCGCGGTGCCGGGGACGAGCAGCGCGACGGTGAACCCGTCGGACTGATCCCACGCACCGGACCGGCGCTCAGCCAGCAACCGCGGGTGGGTCAGCAGCCGGTCGAGCGCCGACTCAAGGGTGGGCGAGAGCCGCCCGTCGGTGTTGATGACGCCCAGGTGCCCGGCCTCCACACGGATCACCTCGGCCTGGTCGTCCACCACGGGGTTGCGTTGCGCTCGAACCGGGATCATCGCGTCGCTGCGCAGGCCCCGGGCCGTCCGCCGCTGGGTACCCCGCTCCGCGGTCTCGACCCGCACGTGCCGGACCCCCCGAGGCAGCGTCCCCGGCGCCCTCACGAACGGGGAGCGGCGGCCCAGGTCGTGGAAACTCTCCGGTCCCAGCCCGAGGTCCGCCCGCGAGCCGTCGGCGATGGGCAGCCCGTTGAGGGGCGAGGCGACGGTGATCAGCTGCGTGAGTCCGTCGAGGCGATCGAGCCTCGCGGCGTGTCCCACGGTGAACGCCCGGCGCGCCACGAGCCCCCCCATGCTGTGACCGACGACCAGGAGGCGCGAAGTCTCCTGGTCGGGGAGGAGCGCCCGCACGAAGCCGCCGAGTTCGGTGGCGCTCGCGTCCAAGGGCTCGTGATCGTCGTAGTCGAATCGCGCGACGCGGTACCCGATTCTGTCCAGGTATTCGGCGAGGGGATCGAGGTCGTCCTCCCCGGCGTTCATGCCGTGCACCAACACCGCCACAGGGCTTGCGTCGACTCGCATGGGGAACAGGAGGGCGATCAGGACGACGAGGAGGAGGAAGCGGGCCATGGGGTGTCTCCAGAAAGTGGGCAATCCATGTATAGCTTCTGTGCAATTAATGTCACCCATTATCTGCACACTACCTGTACATCAGTCGAACCCACCGGCCTCTCGTGGAGCGCGGACGCCTCGCTGCAGGGCCAGGGGATCGCGCTGGCCGATGAGGGCCGGGCCTCAGGCTGGCTTGCGCCCGAAGACCAACGCCGACATG